>DASQJI010000700.1:0-2043 GCA_035631175.1 Parafilimonas sp. | reverse complement strand
TCGAAGATCAAACGTGTTACACAGAAGGTAATTCCTGATGCACCGCACGAAGTGCTGTTGGTGCTTGATGGTTCAACCGGGCAAAATGCCCTTGAACAAGCGAAACATTTTACGGCAGCAACGGATGTGACAGCAATCGCCATCACCAAACTTGACGGAACCGCAAAAGGAGGCGTTGTTCTGGCAATCGCAAATCAATTTAAGATCCCGGTAAAGTACATTGGCGTAGGGGAGAAGATAAACGATTTGCTTATTTTTGATAAGCACGAATTCGTCGACAGTCTCTTCAACCTGGAACGGGAATAAAGGTTTTGTAGGTAAAGTTTTGAAGTATGTCGGTACTGATGCAAAAAGCAAAATTCACCAGCAAGCAACTCAACAAAACTTGTAACTTTTAACTTGGATTTCCACCTTTCCTGCCAGGCGTTTTCAAAATTCTTCAAAATTTGTCCCCCAAAACATACATAGCACACCTCGACCTTGATTCCTTTTTTGTAAGTGTTGAAATATTAAATGATCCATCCCTTGTCGGCAAACCAGTAATCGTGGGAGGCAGCCGTGAAAGAGGCGTTGTTACAAGTTGTAGCTATGAGGCGAGAAAATTTGGCGTTCGGTCCGGCATGCCCATGAAGAAAGCGCTTGAGTTGTGCCCGAATGCTCTTCTTGCACGCGGCACGCGTGGACAGTATAGCAAATTCTCAAAATGGGTTACTGATATTATTGCTGCCAAGGCGCCTAAGTTTCAAAAAGCAAGCATAGATGAATTTTATCTTGATTTGACAGGTATGGACAGGTTCTTTGATCCGTTTCAATGGACGATCGATCTGCGACAACAAATTATCGATGAAACGAAACTGCCTATTTCTTTTGGACTGGCCAGCAACAAACTTGTTGCAAAGATCGCAACCGACGAAGCCAAACCTAACGGCTACCTCTTCATTCAACATGGAAAAGAAAAAGACTTTTTAGGTCCGCTGCCCGTCACGAAGATCCCTGGTGTAGGAAGTCACACGCTGGCTGTTCTCTCCGAGATGGGGATAGTTTATATCGGCGATATTCTTGAACGCAGCGAAGACGAAATGGAGAAACGTCTTGGCAAATGGGGCACCGATCTTTGGAATAAAGCGCAAGGACAGCATTATGGCAGCGTTTCAGAATGGCATGAGGCAAAATCAATTTCAACAGAAAATACATTTGAAACCAATACAGGCGACATTGATTTTTTATTGAGCCAGCTTGTCCGCATGACCGAGCGTGTGGCATTTGAATTAAGACAGGACGGTAAACTTGCCGGCTGCATTGCGGTAAAGATCCGGTATCCAAATTTTGAAACAACTTCCAGGCAAACTGCGATCGATTATACTTTCAGGGACGATGAGTTCATCCCCGTTGCCATTGACCTTTTTCACAAACTATACCGGCGAGGAAAATTAGTCCGCCTGCTTGGCGTAAGGCTCAGTGATTTTGCAAATATCACAGTGCAGGGGAACCTGTTTGATGATGTTTCAAGGAAATCCAATCTCTATAAAGCAATCGACGAAATAAAGGTGAAGTACGGGAAGAACGTAGTTTCAAAAGCTCGTGGAGTAAAATAAGTCAATATCTTAAAAACAAAAAGCTGCCCTTCGATGGAGCAGCTTCAAAATAATTTTGAAGGCTATTATTTCTGTGAGAGAAACTCTTTCACTTTATCCTTGTGGACAATGCTTTCCTTAAAGGTGTACGCACCTGTTTTTGGGCTACGTACTGCACGTATAACTTTACTCCAGTTCTTTGCTTCTGCAGCGGCCTTCTGGTCTTTCGTTTTAATCGCTGTTTTTGCTGCCTTTGCCATGGAATTAATTTAAGAATTTGAAAATTAGCTAACTTGAAAATGTGTACACGGTGAAACCAGAGAAACTGTTTATTTGATTTCTTTATGAACAGTCACCTTTTTCAGGATGGGGTTGAATTTTTTCAATTCAAGACGTTCCGGCGTATTCTTTTTGTTCTTGGTAGAAATGTACCGGCTCGTACCCGGTTGTCCACTGTTTTTATGCTCGG
>DASQJI010000699.1:0-7521 GCA_035631175.1 Parafilimonas sp. | reverse complement strand
TTGGCAGATGCGGCGGTATTGATTGGGGGCTATTCCGATGTTTCTTTCAAACGTTCGTTGAAAAGTTCTTTCTGTAACAAACAATTCCTTTTGCACTTTGAACAACACTTCTTTGGAGTGATTGCGCACAATTTGATCCGTGGCGAATTCGACAAGCTTAATGCTCGTTTTGACTTTTGTTATCAAAGTGAAAACAAAACTGTCCAGCAATGCTATCATCTCCTTAAGTGAACTTGCGTTCAGCAGTTGCTCTTGCAGCCTTATAGTTGTTGAAGGGTTTAGTAAATTAAGGTCGATCGGGTTGTCAGCAAGTTCTTTTCCGGAAACTCCAAATAACGAGTATAGCGCAGATGGTTTAAAGAAATAAGCGATGAGTGTGAAATTCTCTTTGATTGTGAGCGTATCGGGAAACACTGTTTGACCGAATAAAGTAAGATTGTTGGAACTATTATTAATTTCTCCTTTTGCAGTATGAAAAAGCAATGTCGGAGCGCCATTCGCATAAAGTGGTAATACGAACGGGTTTGACACACTAAAATTCTCAATAACAAGTATCTCCCTAACGTACTCCGAGATCTTAAGGGCCGGTATTGGGCTTAGCGACCGCATTGGTTCAAATGTTCCAGATTTTTTGCCATGCCACTCAAATGTCGGCAGTTATTTCGAATGACGAGCCTGGTCTGCGAATGAAAATCTGAAGGGGCCTTTCCAGAAATATTTTTCGGTTAATCTAGTTCGGTCATGGGCACAGAATAAACCGGAAATGCGGAATGTAATATACCGGCAAGCTTTATCTTCAATCATAAATTGCTATGCGATCAATTTTTCTAAGAGCGGAATGGCGCAAACTTGCAATTCTAAATTTCAGCATTGACCCTTCTATATTAAAACCACATCTGCCGTTTGGGACCGAACTCGATTTGTGGAATGAGAAATGTTATGTGAGCCTTGTAGCGTTTCGTTTTATAAATACGCGGGTAAAGGGAGTTTCGGTTCCATTTCATATCAATTTTGAAGAAATCAATTTCCGCTTGTATGTGAAATACTATGACAAAGGCATGTGGAAGCGCGGTGTGACTTTTATCCGCGAGATCGTATCAAAGCCGGCAATGACCTTTGTTGCAAATGCAATTTATAAAGAGAAGTATATAACGCTTCCAACCAAGCATACCTGGATCCATGATTCGGCTTACATCAAAGTAAAATACGAATGGAAGCACACTGCTGCCTGGGATTCTGTTGCGGTGTCTGCAAACCCTTTGGCAACCGATATATTACCGGGCAGTGAAGAAGAATTCATCACAGAACATTATTGGGGATACACGCGAGTGAACGACAAGAGCACTACTCAATATGAAGTTGCTCATCCACGATGGCAGGTTTATGCAGTGAATGACTTCCACGTGAACGTTAGGTTCGGCGAACTTTATGGAAAGGAGTTTGCTTTTCTAAACGATGCCAAACCAGATTCCGTAATGCTTTCCGAAGGATCAGAAGTTGTAGTGAGATTGTTCGATAAAATTCATTCCTGACCGCCACGTGAAAAATAAAAAAACCGCCTCAAAAAATTAAGGCGGCCTTTAAAGACACAAAATATTTCTTATTTATTTACCGCGAATGAAACCGAAGCAAGTTGTTCACCGTTCGCAACAAGCTTCAATACATAAATACCATTATGAAGACGGCTAATAGCGTCTGGTTTCACCTGGTAAGAACCGGCTGCCTGGGTGCCTGCATTTATTGACGCAGCCACGTTGCCATACATATTCAATATGATTAATTGCACCTGGGCTGTTTTCCCAATTTGATAGGAGATGTTTGCATAACCTCCGTTGACCGGGTTTGGAGATATAGTCAACGCGTTTTCGTTACTGCTGCTGCTTGTCAGCGACACTGGCTGTGTACCGCATTTACCTGATACTGTCACAGAATTCCGCGATCCGCCGGCCGCAAGCGTCGCAGACATGCGGGTTTTTTGGCCGTTGGTGAACATGAACATGCATTTATCATCGGTATAATCCATGTAGTTCATAAACATATCTCCGTTTGGACCATTGCTGCACGATAGGAACGGGAATCGCGGACAACCGAAATGGCGGTCTCCCTGGTCAGGCGTATCTTTCACCTTGTCGCTGCCACTGCAACCACCGCCATCATCGCCCCATATATGAAACAGGTTAAGCCAGTGGCCAATTTCGTGCGTCGCTGTTCTTCCGAGATCATACGGCGCCTTTGCCGCGCCGTTATTTCCAAAAGCATTGTATCCTATCACTACTCCATCGGTATTTGCCGGTCCTCCCGGGAATTGTGCATAACCCAGCAGGAAATTTCCCAGTTTACACACCCAAAGATTTAGATAAGAACCTGCTGGCCACGCATCGTCGCCGCCCTTGCTCGTAAACTTCACTGCATCATTATCTATGAACTGCGCTTTGGTTGTTTGCACCCTGCGAATACCCGTGGTTGGATTGCCGTTGGGATCTATTGTCGCAAGACAGAATTTTATCTGGCAATCTGCCACAAGGTTGGTCCATACCGAGGGCACCTTGCTCACATCAGCATTTAGTTTTTCATAATCCTGGTTCAGCACGGCTATTTGGCTCAGTACCTGCGCATCGCTGATATTTTGCTCAGCCTTATTATAAACTACATGCACAACGACGGGGATTGTATAGACCGGCGCATTCACAGCGCTAGTCATATTCGCGGTTGCATTCTTGCTGTAGTTTTCGGTGAACTGTTCAATCAATTTCCGGTTCTTTGCGAAAGTTGGATCACTCTGGAGCATTCGCTGGTACACTTCATAACTGCCGCAACGATTCACCGGTGAGGTAATATCCTGGCCGCTCACAGCAAACGTCACAGCACCACAGATGGTCAAGACAAGTAATAATTTTTTCATAAGTGAATTTTTAGGGTGGAAATATAAGGAGTTTTGATCGCGCAAAGTAACTTTTCGAAGACCAGATCGGGCTGCTTTCCGGGAAAGTGAAAAAACGCAAAAAGCTCCTCGCAGCTCACGCATATTCTTCCCGGATAGCCTTTATTATGAGCTGGCAAGCCTGGTCAATTTCATTAGGTTCAATAGTGAGGGGTGGTGCAATTCTCAACCTGTCCGGCGAGAACAGGAACCAGTCCGTGATCAAGCCGGCAGCAATACAATTATGAATAATGCGTTGAGTTATTTCCTTTGATTCGAATTGCAGGGATGCCCAAAGGCCGAAATGCTTTTTTTCTTTTATTGCAGGATGATTGAGCTGTCTAATCAATCGTTCTTCCTTTTGTTTTACTGATCCGATATAATTTTCACCGAGAAGCACTTCAAACGCCGCTTTGCCTGCTGCGCAACTAACCGGGTGGCCTCCGAAAGTAGTTATGTGTCCAAGCACAGGGTCAAAGCTCAGTTGCCGAATCACCTGCTTATCTGCAATAAACGCTCCCAAAGGCATGCCTCCTCCGAGCGCTTTGCCGAGGAGCAACACATCAGGAATAATATCAAATTGTTCAAATGCCCACAGGGTGCCCGTTCTTCCAAAGCCGGCTTGTATTTCATCCAAAATCAATAAGACACCCTGTTCCGTACACGCCTGCCGAAGTGCCTGCAACCATTTTTTTGAGGGAGCGGTGACACCGCTTTCAGCCTGGACGGTTTCTAATATTACACATGCAGTTTCTGCATCTATAGCACTTACAACTTCGTCATCATTATAATCAAAATGAAAAACGCCGGGCAACAGCGGCCGGAATGCATTTCGATAATATTCATCGCCAAGAACGCTTAGCGCTCCCTGACTGCTGCCGTGATAACCGTTGTTGAATGCGATGATCTTTCTTCTGCCTGTAACGCGCTTCGCGAGCTTCAACGCTCCTTCGGTGGCTTCAGTTCCACTGTTGGTGAAGTATACGCAGTTCAACGATGGTGGCAGATGCCTGGTGAGCAACTCTGCATAAGTTGTCTGGGGGCTCTCAATGAATTCACCGTAGACAATAAGATGCATATATGCGCCGGCTTGTTCCTGGACCGCTCTGACAACGCTGGGATGAGAATGGCCGATGTTTGCCACACTGAATCCGGAAATGAGATCGATGTATTTTTTGCCGCTTATGTCATATTGATAAATGCCCTCTGCTTTTACAATCTCGAGCCCGATCGGTCCTCCCGATGTTTGGGCAACATGCCGGAAAAATAATTCCCTGTTGTAACTCATTCAAACTGGTATTGAAGCAAAATTCGAAATTTGTGTTTTAAAATCTATACTTGTAATATGGCTACGATCCTTCCATGCCTGGACAAACATCCTGAATTTGGCTCAAATTGTTTCATCGCCCCTAACGCCACCATCGTGGGTGATGTAGTAATGGGCGACGAATGCAGCGTATGGTTTAACGCGGTTGTTCGCGGCGACGTGAATTACATCCGCATCGGCAACCGGGTTAATATTCAGGACGGCGCCATTATTCACGGCACTTATCAAAAGAACGCAACAAACGTCGGCGACAACGTCTCCATCGGCCACGGCGCCATCATCCACGGGTGCACCATTCACGATAATGTCCTGGTCGGAATGGGCGCTATTATTATGGACAGGTGCGACGTGCAGTCAAACTCAGTCGTGGCAGCCGGTGCTGTCGTGCTGGAAGGCACGATCGTGGAATCGAACTCCATCTATGCGGGCGTGCCCGCCAAAAAGGTAAAAGACCTCCCGAAAGACAGCCTTTATGAGGATATCGAACGCATCGCCCGGAATTACGTTAAATATTCTTCATGGTTTTCAGATTTTAATGCAGCGAAATAGCAATGCCTGCTGTCTCGTCTATTGTGTTGATCGGCCGCATCTAAAACTTACTGCTTGTGAGTTAACCTATTGGCAGTAAGGCGTTTTTTTCAGCGACGGGTACGGTGAAGTTGCAGCAAGGTTTCCCACCAGCGTTAAATTTAGATTAAGACGAACCTCCAATAATAAAAAATTCGTATCCACTAAATGGATATTGGTTTATTAACTATGACAGGTATTGAGCATGATAATAATTTTATGAAGCCTTTTGAATATAGCACTACAACTGAAATGGTCATTAGCGAAAACGGGAGCCTGCAAAAGTTTTACCGCCTTGCAAATGTGTTGAGCAAGACACGTCATGTGCATTTAACCGCGAAAGAAGACGACGCCGATATCGTCGAGTGGCATTTTAAATATCGTGGTAATCAACTGGCGCTGCAGTACAACATATACAGTGGTGTAACACTTCTTTTCAACGGGAAGGACATGAAAAGAGCGAACAAACTGGCGGGTCGCTTACGTGAGGTTCAATAATCATTTTCAGGCATCGTTTGCAGGATGTTATAATAACTGATATAACGTTCCATGTAAATCTTTCCGTCCTCTACCGCTTCTTTTACCGCACACCCCGGCTCTTCAATGTGTAAACAATTATTGAATTTGCAATCCGGCACGAGCGCTCTCATTTCCGGAAAATAATGAGACAACTCCGGGCGCTCAATATCCGTTATTGCGAATTCCCGCAATCCTGGTGTATCAATGATTTTGGCGGCTCCGCCCGACGGAAAGTCGAACATTTCGGCGAATGTTGTTGTATGCATACCCTTTCCGCTCCACCCACTTACTTCTTTAGTGCTCAACGCCAGCTCGGGGATAATGTGATTTATCACCGTTGACTTTCCAACGCCGCTGTGGCCAAAGAATAATGTGATCTTGTTTTCAAGCATGTCTGTCAGGGCGTCCACACCTTCCATCGTTTTCATGCTTAGTTTGTGAACGGGATATCCGAGCGATTGGTAAATGTTTTGCAGCTTTTCAAAAGCCTCCCATTCTTTTTTTTTGTAGAGATCAATTTTGTTGAAGACCAGGATCGGTGGAATATGATAAGCTTCTGCCGAAACAAAACATCGGTCAATAAATCCCTGCGAGGTCTTCGGCTCTTTTAAGGTCGCGATCAGCAACACCTGGTCGAGGTTTGAGGCAATGATATGATGATGTTTCCTGCTATGCGGCGAACTGCGGGCTATGTAGTTTTTTCTATCACAAATGCCTGTGATCACGGCGGTGTTTTCCGCCACATCTTCCGCCTCAATGTCTACAATGTCTCCAACTGCAATAGGATTGGTTGATGTTATTTGATCAATTTTAAAGATGCCTTTTATCCTTGCGCTGAAAGTTTCCCCGCTTTCGTTTTTGACGGTATACCAACTACCTGTTGATCTGTAGACTTGCGCACGCATAGGCACGAAGATAACGCGGGACAAATTTTTTCTCTCACAGATTTGCGTCTGTCGCACAGAGGCAACAGAGAGCACAGAGAAAATATTTATTGGGTCGGTTGTTCGTGCGGAGAAACATCCGTAATCATCGTGTACATCCGTGAGAAATGTTCTCTCACAGATTGGCACAGATGCGCACAGATTCTGTTGGGTTCCACCTACGTTGGCCACTCAAGCCAATGAACCAATCCTCTCTTGCTCTGTTAGCTCCGTGCGAAAAAAAATCAGTGCTTTCCGTGTACATCGGTGAGAAATATTTTCTCTCACAGATTTTCACAGATGTACACAGATTCTGTTGTGTTCGTCCTACGTTAGCCATTCAACCAATGAACCCTCTGTTTGCTCTGTTAGCTCCGTGCGAAAACCATCCGTGACCATCCGTGTCCATCTGTGAGAAACTTTTTCCATTACAGCTTTTCGCAAAGACCAAAATGGAATGAGGTTTGTGAGTTATTCCATACTCAAACAAATTCCCCATGAACGATTATAAATTAAGTGGCAATATTTTCGAGCCGCGCGCCACTCGCCTCTACGAAAACACAAACGTGATTAATGTAAGTCCGCAAGGCAGAAGTATATCGGCGGCCGCCGGTACGCTCCTGTACCTGGGTTTTGCAAGAAGAAAAGGAATTTTGCCGAACTTGATGAGGATGGGCGGATTGTACTTATTGTATCGCGGACTCTCCGGCAATTGCCCTATAACCGCGATGCTGCAAAAGGAGGACACAAAAGAACACATCCCTTCCGTGAATATCCGCACTTCTTTTGTTGTTAACGCGCCCCGAAAGTTGGTGTACGATACATGGAGAGATCTGGAACGCCTTCCAAAATTCTTGAAACACATAGATAAAATAAAAGTTGTCGATGAAATGCATTCACATTGGGTACTAAAAACGCCCGGAAAAATTCCTTCAGTAGAATGGGATGCAGAGATCATCGAGCAGATTGACGGTCGCGAATTAAGCTGGCGTTCTTTGGCTGGTTCTACAATAGAAACGGCAGGTAAAATAAATTTCGCGGATACGCTCAATGGCACGGAACTGATCATCCTGATCACGTACCGCCCACCGGCAGGTTACATTGGCTCAACGATAGCAAAGCTGTTCAACCGGTCATTGAAAATTATGGTTGAAAATGACCTGTTGCGCTTTAAAGCATACATTGAAAACAAGGCTATGAGCGAAACGGAAATAAAAGTCTAGGGAAATTTTTTGAAAACTGTGTACCGTAATATTATTTCCAGG
>DASQJI010000698.1:0-2223 GCA_035631175.1 Parafilimonas sp. | reverse complement strand
AGCGACGACAGTCAGACAAATCAAATAAATGCTGCAGCGGGTATTGCACCTGTGCAAGTAGACCAGGAAGTTTTTGATATAATATCACGGTCAAACAAAATATCTCAACTAACGCAGGGCGCATTCGACATCACCTACGGCTCAGTAGATAAACGCCTCTGGAACTTTGACACCACGATGACGACCTTGCCGGATGCAGAAACCGCAAAACAAACGGTGCGCCTCATCAATTATCATAACGTGATCCTTAACGAGCAGGAGCGCACGGTGTTCCTTAAAGAAAAAGGCATGCGCATTGGATTTGGCGGAATTGGAAAAGGCTACGCGGCAGAAATGGGCAAACGTTTACTTCGAAGGCAGGGTGTAAAAAGTGGCGTTGTAAATGCCGCCGGCGATCTTACAGCATGGGGCTTGCAGCCAAATGGAAAACCGTGGACGATCGGTATCGCCGATCCGAATGCAAGAACATCCGCGTTTTCACATCTGAACATCACAAACGTTTCTGTAGCGACCTCCGGCACCTATGCAAAGTATGCGCTTATCAATGGCAAAAAATATTCTCACACGATCGATCCGAAAACCGGTTTGCCGGTAACTGGCATCAAAAGCGTTACCATCATTTGCCCGAATGCGGAAATCGCTGATGCAATGGCTACGCCCGTGATGATCATGGGCATCAAAACCGGTTTGAACCTTATCGATCAAATGAAAGATATCGCCTGTATAATCATCGATGATAAAGATCACATCCACACTTCAAAGAATATTCGTCTCACATGAAACAACAAACGATTTCGTATCGCGGTCAGCTCTTCTGCATGCTCACGATCGCAACTGCTTTGATCACTTCCTGCACAACAGTAAAGGAATATCAAAAGAATAAACTCAATGATGCGGAAATGACACTATCAGGCAGGAAAGTTGAAAGAACTGAACTCAATTTTCAATCGTACCGGGAAGGTGCGTCCGGAGCTAACGGCGGAAAAACAGGCGGCGGCTGCGGCTGCAATTAAACTTACAAAATAGCACATGAAGAAGTTATCACTTGCAGCGATAGGCATGTTTGTAAGTATCCTGGCTGCATTCTCACAAAACGGTGATGACAGCGCGTACAAATCGAGAAAGCTAAAATTTGAGGAAGCAAATTTTGTCTCGAGCTATTATCGGCAGGATGGTGATCACGCTGCAGTAACCGGTGGCGTTGGCTCAGAAAAGTTAACCGACCTTTCTAACACGATCGACCTTACCATCAGCGGCTATGATAAGCGATACAGAAAACACAGTCTCATTTTCGAAGCCGGCGTGGATCATTATACATCCGCTTCTTCAGACCAGATAGACCCACACTCAATTTCTTCTGCATCGCATGCGGATACCCGTTTTTATCCTTCACTTAACTGGACGATGGAAAATGAAAAAAAGGGAACAACCGTCGGTGCTGGTCTTTCCTATTCAACAGAATTCGATTATCAATCTATCGGCGCCAATATAAATTTCGCGCAGAAAACAAGAAATAAAAATGGGGAACTGTCAGCGAAGCTGCAGGCATATTTTGATCAGGTCAGTTTGATCTACCCAATTGAACTGAGAACTTCAAATGGAGGTGGTGGGCGCGAAGGAGACGATTATGCTTCAACTGGCCGTAATTCGTTCAGCGGTTCATTGTCGTGGTCACAGATCGTCAACGAGCGCCTCCAGGTCAGTGTTGAAGGAGAACTGATATACCAGGACGGATATCTTGGATTGCCTTTTCATCGGGTATATTTCAACGATGCGACTGTGCATGTGGAGGCCTTGCCTTCGACACGGTTGAAAATTCCTTTAGGCGTTAGAGCGAATTATTTCGTCGGCGATAAATTCATCCTGCGAAGCTGGTATCGCAATTATCATGACGATTGGGGAATTAATTCAAATGCAGTACAACTGGAAACTGTTGTAAAGCTCACACCATTCTTTTCGATCACACCGTTTTACAGGTTCTATCAACAAAGTGCAGCAAAATATTTTGCACCTTATGAAGAACACACCGCGAACGACGAATTCTTTACAAGCAACTACGATCTCTCAAAATTCAACAGCAACTTTTTTGGTGCGGGATTCAGAGTAGCACCGCCCAATGGTGTATTGAACATGCAGCATGTAAATGCGCTCGAATTGCGATTTGGGCATTATCAGCGAACCGATGGCTTAAACTCAAATATCATTTCACTGAGCTTGAAGTTT
>DASQJI010000697.1:0-1781 GCA_035631175.1 Parafilimonas sp. | reverse complement strand
TGTGCAGGAAAAGGACCTGCAGCAAGGCGAATTGCTCAAGATCGATACTGGTTGCATTGTTGGATTTACAGGAACTGTGGACTATGACATTCAATTTGTCGGTGGGATCAAGAACACAATTTTCGGAGGAGAAGGGTTGTTTTTTGCAACGTTGCGCGGCCCAGGAAAAGTGTGGATACAATCGTTACCCATCAGCAGGCTTGCAGCCAGGATACTTTCATTCGCCACATATAATCGTAAAGAGGAGGGAAGCGTGCTTGGCCGGATCGGGAATATCCTTGATGGCGACGGATATTGAGATGAGTGATGAGTAATGAAGTCAGTAATGAGTGATGAATAATGAGGAGGCAGTTTCTAATCATCGCCTGCCTGATTACTCATTACTGATTACTCATTCATCAACTGATTCAATCAATGCAGCTAAACGTGAAGCGGCACTCATTACTCATTACTGATTATTCATTTAAATGGCCAAACATATCAAAGTAACGGGACGTGTGCAGGGCGTTTTTTTTAGGAAAGCCACACAGGAAAAGGCTTATGAGCTGCATGTCACCGGATGGGTAAAAAACTGCGATGACGATTCGGTTGAAATATTTGCACAGGGCGAACAAAATAATTTGAACAAATTCGTGGAATGGTGCAAACAAGGTCCGCCGCGCGCCCGCGTTGAGGATATACAAATAACTGACGAGGAAAATGAAGACCATGTTACGAGGTTTTCGATTGTGTATTGAACTGTAAACGATGGAGCCAAAACATAAATTGCCGCTACGTTCTGTGCGCCTGGAAGCACTCGGCGACGGCATATTTGCGGTTGCCATGACTATACTCGTTATTGAATTGAAATGGCCGCAGCTCGCAAATGCTTCGTTCGCTGCATTTTCTTCCTCGTTTCACCAAATTTTGCCTGAGCTTCTTTGTTACATGATCAGCTTTATTGTGCTCGGCATTATGTGGTTTGGACACCGAATGATGTTTGAGTATATCGGAAAAACAAACCGGCATTTCATTTTTCTTGGAGTGCTTTTTTATATGATGGTTTGTCTTGTTCCATTCAGCACGAGATTCGTGGCGGAAAATGCTTTGCAATGGGGCACTATTCTCGTTTATGGCTCAAACCTAAGTTTATGCAACCTCACATTATATGCACAGTGGAGCTACGGGATCAAACGTCCGCATTTTTTGGAGAGGGAGCTACCTGATGAAGTTAGAAAAGAAGCAAGGATCTCATTTCTTATTTCGCCCGTTGTTTATGCAATAGCAATCGTTATTTCTGTGTGGCTGCCGATAGTAAGTATCGGTATCTTCATCATCACGCCCATGCTTTACCTGATACCAAACAAACTCGATAAGTATTTGCCTTAAAGCCGTTAAACCAATTCGTCAAAGCAGGCTATTTATCTTTTGCGCAAGTTTTACATCCCTGTCCGTGACAATGTCACCGGCATCGTGTGTGCTTAAGGAGATCTCAACTTTGTTGTACACGTTGGTCCACGTGGGGTGGTGGTTCATTCGTTCTGCTTCGATCGCAACCCGAACCATGAAAGCAAACGCTTCGGAAAAATTCTTGAATTCAAGTTTGCGGTAAAGCGTATTGTCTTTTTCTGTCCATTCGTTGGGAATATTCATAAGAAATATTTTAGAAGATCAGGTTCGTTTTGTTTTTAATTTTCTCGTGTGTTAGTTCGGCTACTAGTTGTATTCCGTCTATATTTTTCAAGTCCTGTTGAAGGTTTATAAAATCGTCCTCGGCTATTCTGTCTGACTTTACAAGCCAT
>DASQJI010000696.1:0-1884 GCA_035631175.1 Parafilimonas sp. | reverse complement strand
GGCACCGTAACTGGTGCAATGAATTTTTTCGGGCAAACAGGTGCATTTTTTCTCGCAATTGTTTTTGGAAAAATTGCGCAAGTAACGAATAATCTAAATTATCCGCTGTTCGTAGTGGCTGGTGTGTTGCTCGTGAGCTTTTTGTTGTGGTTATCCATCGACCCGTTACAGCAGTTAAAGATGCCAGTAACAGAAACGGCATCCGAACTTGAAAATGCACGAGCGTAGAAAAAAAATAAACCCGCCAATTCCAGAAACGGCGGGGTCACTTTTATCAGACGTCAATATTACTTTAAAGCCTGTTTGTATTGCGAGAACCAGGTCATTTTCCCGTCTTTCACCTGGTTGATATCAGCGAAGTTTGCTGAGTCTACTTTGCCGGTTTTGTAAGTGTCAATTTCTTTATACCAAACCGTGATAAAGTTGGCTCCGTCCTTTACCGAGTGATTCTTTTCCCATGCGTCCATTGAAATAGACACAGAACTCAAGCTATCCCTGAACGTTTGCCACCGCGTCATTAATGAGTCGGACAGCCCGGAGAATTTCCAGCCATTCGAGCCATTCACGTTCATGCTATCGCCCATCGTAGAGCGAAGGCTGTTCAAGTCTCCTGTTTCCCAATATTTGTAGCTGTTCAGCACCAGTAAAAGATCGGAGTCGGAAACGTCATAGCTCCAGGTCGTATTATAGTTTGCCGTATATGGCAATGTAATGTTGCTCGCAGCAGCACTCGTGTCGGTGCCGGCAACTTTGGGCGCACCCGTATTGCATGCTACGAAAATAATGGGCATAATAAGAACAGTAAAAGTCAAGGTACGAATCTGTTTCATGTGCAAATTTTAAATTGTGAAGAAGTAATGGTTTCATCGGAAGGTAGGTATAAATAAGGTCAATACGCGAGATGTTTCATGCGCGAAGGATCAGGTGCAGTTGAGACGGCTGCTTTATCCACTCAAATGTGTGATCGTTGTCAAATTGGAATTGATCTGAAAGATCGTTTCCCCGCTCACGGGCATTGGTAGTTGAAAGCGTAGTGCTCGGGTATTTGAATGATTCTTCCTTGAGCATCCTTCTTATAAGTTTTATCAGCAGCTGAATAGCCATCATGAAAATCGATATGTTTGATCAGGTTTTCTGACTCCTTTCCATAAAAACCTGCCTGGATTAGGAAAAAAGAGTTCCTGTCCGGAATCACGGTCGACAGGTAAAGGGGCGAGTTATATCCTATCAATATTTGGTTTGGCTCAGGGTAGTATTCCATCGTTACCTGCCTGAGATCTGTGCTCACATCGTTCGTGTACAACTCTTGTAAATTATTGTTCTCATAAGTTAAGTAATACTGTATCGATCCCGTTACATGGCCGTTGGAAGTTAATGGCTCCTTAAAAGATATTAGATAGCCGTCGTCGTTGTAGGTATATTCGTAGTCGAAAAAATTCGTTTTGGTAATTCTGTTTTTTGTATCGAGGTAGTAGGTTACGCTTATATCATTACCGAAAATATCTGTCGCCTCCAATCTGATGCTGTCACTGTAATAAGTGTAGATCGCCTGCGATAAACCTTTTTTCTTAGTATTCTTGATCCGCTGCTGGTCATCATACACTATATCCACATCCGGATCGTACGAATCGGTAACAGCATTGTAGGCGAGCACTTGCACTATGTTATTACAGGGATTGCTCGTAGTTGCGGCGTCCTGGTTTTTCGAGCATGAAAAAAACAACAGCACAATAGCAATGTGAAAGAAAGTTTTGGTCATTGATTAAGGTTTGAAACAATATTAGCATTAAAACTCGTTACGGGCAATTTGTATTATCGTTTTGACTTTTCGTTTCACAGCAGTGTCGATCATGTGCGACTACTTCCATCAATCTCCCGTAGGCA
>DASQJI010000695.1:0-2156 GCA_035631175.1 Parafilimonas sp. | reverse complement strand
GTTGAGGTTATCCATATGAAAAAATTGAGAAGGTCGTTTAGCAAAATTCTGAATTAATGCTCCAATGAAAAAATTAAAACGATCACCCGAAACGAAAACTTTCTTTTAAACAACATCTAATTCGCAACATCAAGGCGCGGTTGGATGAAATTCATACTGATTACTCGCGGGGGCCGATTGAACACATTGAACCCATTCGGGTTCTTTTGTCATCCATTCGCATAGCCACCGGTTGGCACCGGTGGCTATGCGTGTTCGACCCCTGTCGGGGTCTGTTGGCTTTCTTTCTAAGGGCGGAAGAAACATATTGTTTAACAGATGGTCAACGCATACAAACGTCAAGCCCCGAATGGGCGTCATTTGAATAACCACCGATGGAATCGGTGGATTACGAGGAAGGTTAAACAGAACCCTGAAAGGGCAACTGCTTCAAGCCCCGAAGGGCCACCATATGAATAACCGGGGATGAAATCCGTGGCTTTAGCATGTAGGTTAAACAGAACCTTGAAAAGGTCAATGATCAACGTTCTATAAGATCGTTTAACAAAGCACGCAGCGACGGCTGATGCAAAAACTCGTGTTGCAACTTTCAATTTCCGTAAGTGCTTCAAGCCCCGAAGGGGCGCCATATGAATAACCGCGGATGAAATCCTGCATTTAGCATGTAGGATAAACAGAACCCTGAAAAGGTTCAATGATCAACCTTCCATAAGATCGTTTAACACAGCACGCAGCGACGGCTGATGAAAACTCGTCTGGCAGATCTGAATTTACGTAACTGCTCCGAGCCCCGAAGGGGTCATACGAATAACCGCGGATGAAAGCCGTGGATTAGCATGAAGGTTAAACAGAACCCTGATAAGGGTTCAACGTGATCAAATGTGAAAAACGTTCAAACAAATCAGGGCAGCGACGGCTGATGCAAAAACTCGTGTTGCAACCTTCAATTTACGTAACTGCTTCAAGCCCCGAAGGGGCGTTATATGAATAACCGCGGATGAAATCCGTGGATTTAGCATGTAGGATAAACAGAACCCTGAAAGGGTTCAATGTTGCACTTCCGCTCAGTGATGTTTATTGCCGAAAAATGTTTCCAGAAAAATTTCTTGATTATTTTATCTTCATCCCCCGCATAAAATTTCACGCATGAAAAAACTTACCAGTACTGTTACTGCAATGCTTGCAATCGGTTTTTGTTTCGGTCAAACCGATGCTCAGAAAGTGGACGCATTATTAAAAAAGATGACGCTGGAAGAAAAGGTCGGACAAATGACACAGGTAACGCTCGCTGTTGTCGCAAAGAACGGTTGGGGAAACCAGGATGGCGCACTCGATCCTGCCGCATTGAAAAAAGCTATCGAGGACTATAAGGTCGGATCGATCCTGAACACAACTGCGCATGCGTTGGACGTAAACACATGGCGAAACATGATGACGCAAATCCAGGACGAAACAAAAAACACCCGGCTAAAAATTCCCGTGATCTATGGCCTCGATGGCATTCATGGCCAAACGTACACGCTTAATTCAACATTGTTTCCGCAGAGTATAGCATTGGCAGCAACACGCGACACGACGCTCGCAAGAAAGGCGGCTAAGATCACCGCGATGGAACTGCGCGCAAGCGGTGTGCGTTGGAATTTTGCACCGGTGCTGGATTGCGGTCGCCAGCAGCTGTGGTCGCGCTTTCCTGAAACTTATGGCGAAGATGTTTTCGTCGGAAAGACGATGGGGGCAGCAGCAGTAAGAGCTTACGAAGAAGACGGTTTGAAAAATCCAACCGCAGTTGCAAGCTGTATGAAACATTATTTAGGTTACTCAGCAGCACGCACCGGTAAAGACAGAACACCCGCGTATATACCGGAGATCGAGCTTCGCGAATATTATTTGCCTCAATTTCGGGCGGCAGTAAAAGCTGGCGCATCGACGATCATGATCAATTCAGGCGAGATCAACGGCGTTCCCGTTCACGCCAGCAAATATTTACTTACCGACGTACTGCGCAAAGAACTGGGTTTTGAAGGATTGATAGTGACCGATTGGGAAGATATCAAGCGTTTGCACGACAGGCACTTTGTTGCATCAACGCCCGAACAAGCCGTCGCCATGGCGATCAATGCGGGCATCGACATGAGTATGGTGCCAGGCGATTTTTC
>DASQJI010000694.1:0-1618 GCA_035631175.1 Parafilimonas sp. | reverse complement strand
GGGAATTGGGAATTGGGAATTGGGAATTGGGAATTGGGAATTGGGAATTGGGAATTGGGAATTGGGAATTTTTTGCATTTGCAATTTAAAATTTTATTTGCTTTTTGGTTCTTGGTACTTGTGATTTTTTGCCACTGCATTTAAGATAGATCTTGCAGCATTTCGTCTCATCACTCATTACTCATCATTCATTATTACATTTATCGCATGGAGCAGGTGCAAACCACGTTCAAGAGACTAGTGTTCATACACAAGGTTGCGTTTATATGCAATATTTTTTTTGCGCTCTGTATGGTGATCCGATATAGTCACGCGGATACAGTAATTCCACAACCCATCGTCGAACTTACAACGATACTTGGATGGCTGTTCTCTCCTGCGATCAATCTCATTTGCCTCTGCGTTTCTTTTGTTGTAGTACTAAAAAGGGGTAAGGGTCTCTCTGTTCCATTGTGGCTCATTGTCGCGAATGTAGCGTGCTTTGTTTTGCAAATTTTTTATTTCTTTCTTTCATGATACATCAGATTCTTAAAGACAAACCAACCAAGCTTTTTCTTGGCTTCACCGCTTTCTTTGTAGCGAATGCGTTGATAGCCGAATGCATAGGCACAAAAATATTTTCGCTTGAAAAGTTGCTTGGGCTGCAACCGTCGAGCATGACGTTGTTCGGGCAAAGCGGCTTATCGTTTAATCTCACCTGCGGCGTGTTGTTGTGGCCACTTGAGTTTGTGATGACAGACCTGGTCAATGAATTTTATGGGCCGAAGGCAGTCCGTCGCATCAGTTACACCGCAGTAATTCTGATCTCCTACGCATTCATCATGTTCTACAGCAGCATCAGTATCCCGCCTGCAGATTTCTGGATCACCAGTAATCAAACGAAAGGAATCGACAATATGCAAACAGCTTTCGGTGGCATTTTCGGACAAGGCATGTGGATCATCTTCGGCAGTCTCACTGCCTTTTTGGTGAGCCAGATCGTTGACGTAACTGTGTTCCACCGGATCAAGAAAGTCACCGGTGAAAAAAAGGTTTGGCTGCGCGCAACCGGTTCAACGCTTGTTTCTCAATTGGTCGATAGTTACATCGTGCTAACCATTGCGTTCAAGCTTGGCAGCAACTGGAGCTGGCCGCAGGTACTTGCGGTTGGGACGATGAACTACATTTATAAATTCGGCATGGCGATCATTCTTACACCTGTGATCATAATTGTGGAACGATGGATCGCGAATTATGTGGGCCATAAAACCGCCACCCAGATGAAGAGAGCGGCAATGGGCCAGATTGACGACGGCTTTGAAAATATTCCAACGGCGGGTTGATCACTCCCAGCTAAAAACATCCCTTGAGGGGATGTGCGTAATGTTTATCCCCGGTAGCTGCGGCTTCAGCCATTCAACTAACCACTGCAAGCCCGGCTCTTCACTGGCAATATGCCCGAGCACAAGCAAAGAAGTATTTGCTCCCGTATAACGAAGGTCGCGGACATACTCGCTGGTTTCCCATTCATTTAGCTCACCAACAATAAGAAGATCCGGCTTTTCTTTTTGCAGCGCAGCGATTTGTAAACGTCCGCCCGCCGCGCCCGGTATAAGCGCGACCCGGCTGCACATTTGAT
>DASQJI010000693.1:0-2460 GCA_035631175.1 Parafilimonas sp. | reverse complement strand
GAGGTTAATACAAAAAAAACGGTGCATTCTTGACCGGACTGAAGAAACATTACTTCAAACAAAAGACGCGTTTGGCTTAAGGCAGTGAGTTATTCGCTTGGAAAATTTTTTTGTGTAGCATCTGTCGGCTCCAGAGGAGCCGCCTGTTTATGAAAATCGCGAAGCGTTTCTCTAGGCTCCATTGGAGCCTCCTTTATAATTGTTGTGTAAAGAACAATTGACCAGCCGCGCGCCAGTAACAAAAAAGAAAAACAGTGCCTGCTGACAAAGCTGAAGAAACATTCCTTGAAATGACACACCCGTGCTGCCTTAAATGCAGCGACTTATTTCGCTTGGAAAATTTTTTTGTGTAGCATCTGCTGGCTCCAGAGGAGCCACGTGTTTATAAAAAACCGGGAAGCGTTTCTCATGGCTCCATCGGAGCCTCCTTTATAATTGTTCCGCAAAGGCAATTTGAACCTTCCGGTCCACCACAAAAAAGAAAAACAGTGCCTTCCGACCAAGCTGAACATTACTTTAACGAAACAGGCGTTTGGTTTAAATGTAGCGACTTATTCGCTTGAAAAGCTTTTTTTGTGTCACAGCTGTCGGCTCCCAGAGGAGCCACCTGTTTATAAAAAATCGGGAAACGTTTCTCGTGGCTCCATCGGAGCCTCCTTTATGGAATTCATCGATAGAAAAGAGATGCGGGGTTCAGGGTCGCCTGGCGAAAGTCTTGATGAGTGAATGTGGCTAGCCATGTCATTCAATAAATGCATGGTCTACTCGGAAAGTTCAGGAGGCTCCTAACGGAGCCAGGCATACCGTGACTCCAACTCTTACTATAAACATGGCGCTCCTAACGGAGCGAGGCTAACATCTGTTTGAAAACTCAAAGAAATTTTAAGCAGAGCCGTCGCGCCGGAGCCAGAATAAACATTTAATCGAAACAAAAGGCGTTTGCTGTTGCTTAAATGCATTGATTTATTCGCCAGCAAGAAATCTTTGTTTCGCATGTGCCGACTCCAGAGGAGCCTCCTTTTTAATTGTTGTGCAAAGAACAATTGACCGGCCCCGCCAACAACAAAAAAAACAGTGCCTACTGACAAAGCTGAAGAAGCATTCCTTGAAATGACACACGCGTGCTCCCTTAAATGCAGCGACTTATTTCGCTCGGAAAATTTTTTTGTGTCGCATCTGTCGGCTCCAGAGGAGCCACCTGTTTATAAAAAACCGGGAAACGTTTCTTGTGGCTCCATCGGAGCCTCCTTTATAAAAGTCATCGATGGAAAAGAGAGGCCGGTTCAAGGGTCGCCTGGCGAAAGGATTTTGACGAGTGAATGTGGCTAGCCATGTCATTAAATAAATGCGTGATACAACGAGACAGTTATCGTCCCGCATAAATGATCAAGCCCAATCCAACAATAAAGAACAAAAACATCGCGGTGATCAAATTGCTCGTGCCTTTTGGCGCATTCGTAAACTCTTTCCAGATGAACACGCCCCACAGCGCGGCGACGAGCGTTGCACCCTGCCCAAGTCCATAGGAAATCGCAGGACCTGCCTTACCTGCGGCTATAAGATTAAGAGAATTACCCAATCCCCAGATCAAACCGCCCAGCACACCGACCATATGAGTGGCAAATCTTCCTTTAAAATACTGCTTGTATGTAACAGCCGGACCATCAAAAGGTTTTTTCATGAGAATGGTATTGAATAAAAAATTGCTGACGAAAATTCCAACCGAAAAAATAAATACAGCCGTATAAGGCGTCATCTTTCCGGGGGCGGGATTTTCGAAATTTTCAAGGTCCATAGACGCTGCGATAAAACGATAAAAAAAAGACATCAGCAATCCTGCAACGAGGGAGAGAACAATGCCCTTTGTCGAAACCTTTCGCTCGCTGCCGCTCTTCTTTTTGTAAGCGATCGCATTGATGATGATCGCCACTGCCACGCACGCGACACCTGCGAACAGGAAAACAGGATCGCCTTTTTGAGCTGCGAAATAATTGACCATGACGCCGAGTACCAGCGCTAATCCAATTGCAAGAGGAAATGCGACGGCCATGCCGGCGATCGCGATTGCGGCAGAGAACAAAATATTCGCGGCATTGAAAATTATTCCTCCTATAAAGGCGCTCAAAACATTTTCCGTGCTCGCCTGGTGAAGATCATCCGTTGTGTTCCTGCCTTCTGTGCCCATGCTGCCCAGTGTGTGCGCTGCTACAAGTGAGAACAACAAGATCCCGATGACATAGTCCCAATAAAACAATTCAAATCGCCACGTTTTTGAAGCAAGCTTTTGCGTGTTTGCCCACGAACCCCAACAAAGCATAGTGATGATGCAGAAGATGACGGCAAGGGTGTATGAGTGTACGATGAACATGTGTCAATTGATTGAGTACTGATCGATTGTTAATTGTGAAATCTGTTCATCGGATACTGGTCTGCATCACTTCATTTCTGTATGGCGCAGAC
>DASQJI010000692.1:0-7166 GCA_035631175.1 Parafilimonas sp. | reverse complement strand
GCTCAACTGTCCTTTCATGTTGATCTTTTTGATAGTTCCTTTTTCATATTCCGAAACATAAAAATTTTCTTTCCCATCCCATTTTATATCTGAAGGTTGATCCAATCCGCTGGCAAACGTATCAACCGCGCTCTTATTTTTTCTAAGCACGACACCCGAGAAAAAATTGATGACGTACAAATTATTGTCGTTATCAAAATCAAGCCCGCATGGTGAATCGCATTCAAGCACCTTTTCAACGATACTGTCATTTATGATCTTGAGGACTTGTTTGCCGCGCTCATTTGCAACATATAACGCACCGCTTTTGTCGAGTGCAAAACCATTTGGACCGTTCAGACCTTTGATGGGAAGTGTATGAACAGCTTGCGCCAGTGTCTCTTGCAAAGGCACCCACAAAGCGATCATTGTGAAACACACGCTTAATAAAGAATAAGCTCGTTTTAGCAGAAACGATCTTCGCATGATCGGTTGGCGAACAGAAATTGTATGCATAGATCGACTTCTTCCGTGGGTGCTGTTCTTATAAAATCGTTTTACTTTGAATTAACGTCTGCGAGCAACATAAAACCTGCTATTTTGAAAACCGGCCTTTATCAAGCTTGCTTTTGAAGCAAGGTTATCGATGCTACAACGGGCCGCCGGAACTCTGCCCGCGAGGTAACATTCTCTTTTTATCTCCTGGATGAGAAAACTTCCAAATCCCTTTTTGCGATAACGTTCTTCAACCTCCATATATAGATCTGCAAACGGCATATTGTAGTGAAGAAGAAATCCACCGGTCGCCACAATGTGTCCATCTGTTTCTAAAACATAGTCGCCAACAGGTTCTGAATGATGTTTGAAAAGAACATCACTGTCATTACGTTTCCTGAATAACGCTGTGTTTTGCTTTAGATCAGTCGTGAAATTCTCTTCAAATAAGATCACATTTGATTTTACATTTTGTCCATATTGATATAACAAAGATGTCAGCAAAATATCATTGGTCTGGCATTCTATAAAAGCCGCTTTTGAAGATCGTAGTAATTGCAAAAAAGCAATCGGTGCCAGTTTTCTAAATGAAGAAGTAATAAAAAATTCAAAAACAGTATCCCTCTCAGAAACATTTGCGTTGCCCTTGATAGAAGCATAGCCGATCTGATCACCATTGAACCGAAGCATGTAACTGTCGGTCCATCCTCGCTCATGACAAGCATTGTACCTGATTTGAAAATTGGTTTCCTGCAAAAAAAGGTTTCTCAAATGCAGGATTTCCCGGAGATCCGTCTTAATTACTTCAAGTGCCATATTGATGAAGTGTCAAACAAAAGTTGATAATCAAACGCCAGAAACGGATTTTTGTTTTTGCTACTTTCGCTCCTGCGCTCATGAAAATATTCAACATCGTTTTTTGCGTCATTTTTATTCTGTTTGCGGCAGTGCAATACAACGATCCGGATCCTTACCTGTGGATGCCGATCTATTTGTATGCTGCTGTTCTTTGCTGGCTCGCGTTCAAAAACAAATTTTATCCGGGCGCTTATTTAATTGGCATCATGTTATATGGCCTGTATGCTTTGTATAAAGTATTTGATCAAAATGGACTGATAGATTGGATCACTAGCCACCACGCAGAAAATATCGCCGAAACCATGAAGGCCGAAAAACCCTGGATCGAAGAATCAAGAGAATTTTTCGGCCTCGTTATTTTGATCGTTGTGCTGCTGATCAACTACATCTACGCTAGGCGAAGAACAACACAGGCAGGCTCCCATTAACTGGACTCGCCACGACTAATTATTTTGCATTGAACTGCACAAACGCAATGCCGCCGGTCGCCTTTTCCGCGGCATTTTTCGGTTTTGAGAGCACATACAACGTATGGTATTTGCCGTCTGTTACAGCTTGCAACGGAACATGTACCATAGCAGATTGTTGTCCTTTGCCCGGGGGATTCAACGCTCCTGACCCAAGCGATTTGCCATCAGGCGCATCGAGCCTTAGTTCAAAGTCGAAACCGTATTCCGGGGGAATTTGCCATCCGGCCATCAGGGTTGCGGAACCGACGCCTGTTAGATCTATGCTGTCCAAAGCAAACCAGCCTTCCGCTTTCGGCAAGACCATAAAATTGCCACGCGGTGAATTGTACACCTCGAAACCCTTTTTCTTTTCAGTGCCTTTAAACGTCACCGAATTGCTATTCAATATCGCGGTGCTTCGGCCGGTGAGCGCTTTAATATTATTGCCTCCCTTGTCAGTGTAACTTGCGGAAACGACAAGCGCTGCACCAGGTTTCGCATCCGCGGGTGGTGTTATGGTCCCGGTTTGAGGCAACGATTTTTTTATCGCGGCCTGGTTCCCTAACGAAAGCACCCAGGCAACTATTTGCTGCGCGTCACTCTGGGGCAAGTTTGGATGCGCAGCCATCGCGGCTTCGCCCCAAACACCTCCGCCTCCCTTAATGATCTTTTGGCTGAGGTATGACACTGCGTTCGCATCTTTCGCGTATTTCTGTGCCACCTGCATGAAAGAGGGACCAATAGACTTTTCATTCTCTTTATGGCAGCTCTTGCAATCGAGCGACATCATAATGTTTTTTCCGCCCACAGCACCTGATTCTAATTGTGCCGCCTTGCCGGTGGAACTTTGGCTAACGCCTTGCACATAATCGACAGACACGAAAAGATTAGCCGGATCAATTTTCGAAGTATCGTTTTTATCCGAAACCGTTACTGAATATTGTATCGGTCTGCCCGGGAGGTAGAAAGATTTGTTTGCATTGGTGAGCTGAACGTTCACAACGGGGGTTTCATTTCCAGCATACAGTTCTACCATGTCGCTATTTGCAGAATCTCCATGCGAATCTTTCACGGTTACAAAAAGCTTATAATCTCCGGCAGTTGTGTAATCGAAATTTAATTCGGGTGTTGAAGTTTCTTTCGTTGTTCCATTCCCGAGGTTCCATATATAAGTGAGCTTATCATTTTCAGCGTCCTTTGCATCCACTTTGGCAGTGCCATTAAAAGGCAATGAACCCGTGGTTTTATCAACACGGATGGCTGCAATTTTCGGAGCCATGTTACCTGCCGTGTAATCAATTCTTGCCAGTGCCGCATCTGGGTTCTTCTGAAACCATCCTGTTCCATATTCCAGTAAATATATTCTTCCGTCCGGGCCAACTTCCATGTCGATGCAATTACTTAGTTTGATATGTTCAAAGAACGGTTCCATTTTGTCAAAGTCACCATTCGGCAACATGGTCACTGCTTTTATCCAGCCGCGCATCCAGTCGTAGATCAACAATTTGCCGTTGTAGTAGTCAGGCAGCCGCGTTTCTTTAGGAAACATATCGGTGTAATAAACCGGTCCTGCCATTGCATTTCTACTACCCGTGCCGACTTCAGGGAAATCGGGAGACTCCGCGTAAGGATACCAAATGAAAGCTGGCTGCGCGGGTGGAAGATCTGTGATGCCGGTATTGTTCCTTGAATTATTTTGAGGATGAGCCGGATCAAACAAAGGACCACTTGTGCCGGTTGCGTAATCATATTGATGATACGGATAATTATTTCCAATGAAAAGAGGCCAGCCGTAAAAGCCTGCTTTGCGCGCCTGGTTCACTTCATCGTAGCCACGCGGACCGCGGGTGTTTAAACTATCAGCGTCGGCATCCGGACCCACTTCACCCCAATAGAGGTAACTGTTTTTTTGATCGACAGAAATGCGATACGGATTTCTATCGCCCATCACATAGATCTCAGGTCTCGTCTTGGCTTCACCTTTTGGAAAAAGGTTGCCATCCGGAATCGAATAGCTGCCATCATTGTTTACTTTAATGCGTAAAATTTTCCCGCGGAGATCATTGGTATTACCTGCTGACCTGCGCGCATCAAATTGTTGATGACCGGGAATGTCGTTCAGCGGTGCAAACCCGCTGTTCACATATCTAACACCGGGTTCATTAAATGGAGTCGAGTTATCGCCGGTTGAGAGATATAGTAATCCATCACCGCCGAATGCGATTGAGCCCCCGGTGTGGCAACATATTTCACGTTGTGAATGCACTTCAAGGATAACTTTTTCCGAAGACATATCGAGGCTGTCACTCTTAAACGTAAATCTCGACAAGCGATTCACAGAGCTGTCGATAGGGCTGTAATATGCATAAACCCAATTATTAGATTTGAAGTTTGGATCTTTCTGCAAACCCATGAAGCCCTCCTCCGCATTAACACCGGGTGTGTTTGCATGCCAGTAAACATGTAAGTACCCAACCTGCTTTAACTGCTTCGTCTCATTTTTATACAACAGTAATTCACCGCGTCGTTGAGCAATAAGAATATCGAGGTTGGGAAGAATTGTCATTTCAGTTGGCTCGAAAAATTGCGCCTGCACAAGGACCGTCTTGGTGAACCGGTCTTCATTAGGCACCCGATCAGTTTTCACCTGCGAGTAATCTAATTTTTTATTCTCACCGATCGCATATTGGATGCCGCCTAAAAGATGTTTTAAAAAGTTGGGATCGCTGTACGTTTCGTTACTATGGCCCAATGCCGTAAACCATGCCCTTCCTCCGTCGTAGTCATGATACCATGAGATGGGATGATTCGGCCCGTTCGTTCCGCCTTTATACGTGTTTTCATCGATCGTTATTAAAACATGTACGTCTTTGTTCAGGTTCCGGAAATTATACCACTCCTCTTTAAATTTCCATTGCTTCGGCAATTCTTTAGTCGACGGATGGTCCTGGTCTACCACGTTGAGCGTGGCGACCTGGTGTTCTTCCGGATGACCGTTGAACGTTCCTCCCACGAGTCTTACATACCAACCCCATTTGTATTCTGCATCCGAGGCCGCATGTATGCCAACATAGCCTCCTCCTGCTTCGATGTAGCGCTGAAAATCTGCTTCCTGGTATTGATTGAGTAAAGCATCTTTGTTATCAGCATTATTCAAGAAGATAACAGCCGCATACTTTGCGAGTGAGTCTTCATTGAACACATCTGCATTTGACGTGCTGTCAACGTCAAAGCCATTTTCCTGTCCGAGTTTCATGATAGCGGCTACACCAGTGGGAATAGACTCGTGATAGTAGTAGGTGTTTTTTGTAAATACCAAAACCCTTGGCTTACCCTCACGTTTGTTACATGAGAAACTGCAGGCTACAACAATTGGCATGATAAAAACAAGAAGTTTTTTCATTGGAGGTTGCTGATTTTATGTGTGAGAAAATACGTGCTGATAAATGTAATTCTAAACGGGAATACGAAAACTTATAGACACGAGATTTTTTTAAATGGTAAGAAATAATCCGCTTCGTTATAGCTAAAACAATTCTTCGCACCTGTTTGAACTAAATGGATTAAATTGGGTTACAATTTGCTCAATTTAAAACCTTGCATATGAAAAAAGCACATGCCTTGTCGGGAACCACCCTGATCTTTTTAGCCCTTATTTCTTTTTCATCCTGTAAAAAATCGGCCACTGAAAACAAAGTATCAGTAGCCAGTAGTTCAAATGCGACTACGTACACGCTTGTTTGGTCGGATGAATTCAACGGGACGTCAGTAAACACTGCTGACTGGAATTTTGAAACCGGGGGTGGAGGATGGGGAAATAATGAAAAAGAATATTACCAGGCTGCGAACGCGACTGTCTCGAATGGAAATTTGGTCATCACTGCAAAAAAACAACGCGTGAAGGCGAATGCCTATACGTCGGCGCGAATGACCACCCAAAATAAAAGGCAATTCACCTATGGGAAAATGGAAGCGCGCATTTCGGTGCCTATGGTGCAGGGGCTATGGCCCGCGTTTTGGATGCTCGGCTCGAACATAAATACGGTAAGTTGGCCTGCATGTGGTGAGACCGACATCATGGAGCATATCAATACAGAAAATCTCATTTATGGAACTATACACTGGGATAACAACGGGCACGCACAGTATGGCGGCAATACTACAACCACGCCCGGTTCATTTCATATCTATTCAGTTGAATGGGATTCGGCAGCCATCCGCTGGTATGTGGATGGAGTAAAATACGTGGAAGCAAATATTCTCAACAACATCAATGGGACCGAAGAATTTCACCGGCCTTTTTTCATGATCTTAAATTTAGCAGTAGGCGGTAATTGGCCTGGCCAAACGATCGACGATACGAAACTACCGGCTAGTATGCTTGTTGATTATGTGAGGGTGTACCGGTGAGGTGAATTGTGAATGGCCAATGGTGAATAGTTGATCTGAAATTTGGCGAACTAAATTAAATAATTAGAGGTTCACCCGTAAATGAATAATGAGTGATCAGTGATGAGTAAGCTCAGTGCGAGCCGGATGATAAGTCACGGTGAATAACGCGTACACCGAATTCGATCGCAATCTTAAATCCTAATTCCGCACCGGTGAGGTGAATTGTGAATTGTGAATGGTGAATAGTTGTTGAGAATTTGGGGGACTAAATTAAATAATAGGCTCTTGAACGATTAATGAATGATGAGTGATGAGTGGGCAAAGTGCGAACCGAGAGTATGCTTAATCATCGTTAACATCGCGTACACAGAATTGGATCGGAAGTTTAAATCCTGATTCAGTACCTAGTGATGTGAATTGTGAGTTGTCAATTTCGAATAGGTTGAAATTTGAGGAACTGAATTAAATAATAGACTCTTGAACGATAAATGAATAATGAATGATCGGTGATGAGTAAGCTGAGTTCGAAGTGACAGGATCAAATCATCGTGAGTATCGTACACGGAATGGATCGGAATGCTAAATCCTAAATCCTAAATCCTAAACCTCAATTCCAATCCCCCTCACAGATCGATCTTGTCTACCATCACATCCCAATGTGCGATTAATAGCTCAAATCGATGCTGCTCATCTTTTGTGAGTTTGTCCTGGTCAGGATATAATTCTTTCTTGTAAGGAGTGGTAAGATCAGGATCAAAAGCAAGCTTTGCATTTTTGAAAACGATGGTCACTTTAAAATCCCAACGCGTATCCTCACCGCTGTGCAATTTTGGTTTTTCTGCGGTAACACTGAGAATGTCTCCATGTTCTATTGCTTTTTTCAAAAGCGGATAATGATTTGTTTTCCATAGAGTGATGAATTCATCAGCATATCCCCATTTCACCTTGTAATAATTTTCTATAGTGAAAGGTTCGTCCGACTGTTTACTGTTT
>DASQJI010000691.1:0-4949 GCA_035631175.1 Parafilimonas sp. | reverse complement strand
ACCTGGAAGCTTGCAAATAATGCAGCGAGTTGACGCAAAGGATTGTAGAAGTAAGTAACGTAAGCGAGATAACTTACGAGCAAACCGATGGAAAACTCACCATGCGAAATAAGATAGATGCCAAATGTCAACACGATCAGTTGCGCAAACCCTGAAAACAAACTGTACACCGGGAGAAAGATATTATTCGCCAGACCCGCGCCGATCGCACTATTGTAATTGTGCTGATTTGCGTTCTGAAACCTTTGCCTGAAATAATCACGGCGGTTGAATGCGATGATCACTTTAAAATTATGCAGGCTCTCCTGTATCTCGGCGCTCATGCCGCCGACACTTTTCAAATTGACGGCATTCTTCTTTTTTACCAAAGGCGAGACGAGCTTTGTAAAAATGAAAATTGCCACGCCCGGAACCAATGCGGCCAAACCCAATTTGATGTTTATGGTTAACAAAAAGATGCCTGCACCCGTCATCGTCACAATGCTGCCGATGAATTGCATTAAAGATTGGGAGAAAAAAGTGTTGATCTTATCTGTATCGTTATTTACCCGTGAGATCAGGTCGCCGGCCTTGTTCGCGTGAAAAAATGCAACCGGCAATTGTTGGAGCTTGTTGAATATAGTGTTGCGCAACGTAAACAACATGCGCTGGCTGACACTGCCGATAAGCTTCGTTTGCAGGTAACTTGCAAATAGTCCGACCGAATACATTCCGAGTAATATGCCTGAGAATACCAGTACGCCGTGATATTGTTTTGTCTGTACATAATGGTCAATCGTATAACCAATGATCAACGGGCCGCCCAGGTTAATGATCGAGTTGAGCAGGATGAATAATGTTGCAACTAGAATATTGCTCTTTTCATGGGCAATCAATTGAAGCAAACTTTTCAGTGCCGAAAAAGTTGAGAGCTTCTGCTTCTTATCAGGTATTTCGTTAAGATTGTAACTCATAGTTGCTCGTACTTTTCTGCGACTCCAATATCTGCACATATTCAGGGCTGGTATGCAGCAGTTCCTCATGTTTGCCCGAAGCAATGATCTCGCTCTCCATCAATAAAATGATCCGGTCGTAGTTTTCAACCGTTCCTATTTTTTGTGTTACCGAGACCAGGGTTAATTGGGGATAATTTTTTGCAATGTTGTCGAGGATGCGTCTTTCTGTATTGCTATCCACCCTTGATGTGAAATCGTCCAACAACAAAATTGTTGGATTCAACGCCAACGCACGTGCCAGCATAATGCGTTGTTTTTGGCCGCCTGATAAGCTTGAGCCCCGTTCAGATACGATCGTATCGAGCTTTTCGGGCAATGTTTCAATAAACTGTTTTATCTCCGCAGTTTCGATGGCTTTATTCATAGATGCCTCATCAACGTTTTCGTTGAACGCAATGTTTTCCCGAACACTCATGTTAAAAATGATGCTGTCCTGGAAAACAAAACCAACCTGTTGATGAAACACGTCCTGTTTATACTCATCAATCGTATGGTCATCATATTTTATAGTGCCCGATGATTGTTTTATTAATCCTGTGAGCAGGTAAAGCAACTGGGTCTTGCCGGCCGCCGTCGGACCGATTATGGCAGTTTTGGAACCTGCGGCAACAGCGAACGAAATGTCTTTTAAAACGGGTATTTGTCCGTATACAACATTTACATTTTCCAGTTCGATAGATCCTTTCAACGGTGTTGTGATGGTTCCTGTTTCTGGGGCGTCTGGGGCGTCGATAACACTGCGGATGCGCTCATATGAAGCTGTCGCCTGCGCGATCACATTGCTCATAAATCCGATCACAAGGATCGGGAAGATCAACATCGACAGGTAGCTATTGAACGCGGCAAAGTTCCCTAAGGTCATGCTACCGCCGATCACGAAGTGGCCACCCATCGCCAGTATCGTCAGCACTGCAAGATTGGAAGTGAATGTGATAACGGGGATCAATCCTGCAAAAAGCTTCAGTATCTGGAAACCAAAATCCCGTGCTTTAGTATTTGCTTCCAGGAATTTGTTTGATTCTGATTGTTGTGAGTTTACCACCCGAATGATCGCAGCGCCTAAAATGCTTTCATTGATAACTTTATTCAACCAGTCAACAACCGCGCGGCTTTGAATGAAAATCGCGCGTACTTTTTTCAGTATCACAAAAAAAGTCACACCGATGATCGGGATAATGGCAATCACGCACAATGCGAGTTTCCAGTCAATGCCGATCAGAAGGGCGCTTGCTCCAATAATAATGATCAGTGATGAAATGATCGATACGATTGCCTGCGAGATGAACATCTTGATCGAGTCAACATCAGCCGTAAGATTGGTTAACAGCTTCGACGGATTTGCCTGTTGAATAAAAGCATAGCTCTGGTTAGAGATCTTATCTGAAAGCCGCTTCCGCAAGTCCCTCGCCACTTTTTCAGATGCGTATGTTTGCAGTATACTTTGCAGGTAGCTAAAAATAAAAATGGCAACAACCGCAATTGCGAAATTTCTTATGAGTCCATTGTAACTGAAATGAGCGGCTGTATATGCATCAATTCCGCCTGAAATGATCTTGGGAATAAGTAGGTTAATGCCGTTGCTGAGCAGTGTAAACAAGATGAGTAACAGCACCATGCCTCTGTAAGGCTTCAACAAAGCTATAATGCCGGGTTGTTTCTTCATCAGCCTTTGATTTCAATTGGGGCGCTAAGCTCGGCCGAATGCAACACTAAAACAAATGAATAAGGTAAAAAATCAGATCGTGGCGATAAATGGCGGTATTTTATCGGTAGAAATTTTTCTCTGTATTATTTTGAGTGGATTTTATTGTTTCGACTGTTCTTGTCCGGTTCATTATAATTTCTAATTCGCACATGGCGTTAGATAGCGCCTCGCTAAATGCCTGAATAAGATAGTAAGTCTGTTCATAAGCGGATTTGTTCATCTACTAAGGTAATAGTTGGACTTGCTGTTCTCGAATTCTTTCACGCAACTAAATAGAAAACAGAAGGCTAAATTTTCTTTCTGCAATTCGCCTGTTTTTGAAACTGTGGACTATGATGAGAAAAAACCTTATTACCTTAATAGCATATGTACCCGTCTACGATACCAACCTTATTACCTTATTAGAATTGTTCAAAAGTTCATTTGAACTGAACATTAGTCCGCCGTCTGCTGCACGAATCTTTCAGCTCATATCATCGATTTTTATATTGAATGCAATTAATCTTAACATTGCTAAGACGAGTAAAAAAATCTAATAAATGATCTCCCGAAGAATTTTGATTGCGTTGTGTACGGTAGTTGCTGTGTTTAACACGTCTGCCCAGACGAACAAGAGCTTAGAACGATTGCGATTTATTGCTGACAGCATCTTGCAAAACCAGGTTGACGGCAACTTTATTCCCGGTGCAGTGATCGAAATAAAAAAGGATGACCGGGTGATTTTGAAAAAAGCATTTGGTTACGCGCAAAAATACACGTACTACAATCGCTTGCTCGACCAGCCGGAAAGAACGAGCACTGACTATATGTATGATCTTGCGTCGCTCACAAAAGTGGTGGGCACAACAACTTCGATCATGTTGCTCCTGGACGCAGGTAAGTTAGCTGTAGATGATCCGGTTAGCAAATACATTCCCGGTTTTAATAGTCCTGATAAGAAAAACATTACCATCCGCAACCTGTTAACACATACTTCAGGTTTGGATGATTGGTACCCGCTGTTTTATCGTGCACACAATACGCAAGAAACGTTTCAACTGATCGGTGAATTACCGTTGAAATACCCGGTGGGAGCAGAAAGGCATTACAGCGATCTCGGATTTACAGTATTAGGCGAGATCGTCGAAGAAATTTCCGGCGTCTCGTTAGACTCGTTTATGCAGGAACACATTTTTATTCCCCTGGGCATGGAGCACACAACTTTCAATCCACTTCGATCAGGAAAGTTTACGAAGATCGCTGCTACCTCTCACGGTAATCCTTATGAAGCAAGAATGGTGCACGATTCATCACTGGGGTTTATGTACAAAGAAATTGATCCCGACAGTTGGAACGGTTGGCGCAAATACACTTTAAAAGGCGAAGTGAATGATGGAAATGCATGGTATGCTGAAGGCGGTGTCTCCGGGGCCGCGGGTTTGTTTTCAACAGTTGACGATCTGCAAAAGTTTGTTGATATGCTAATGCGTAACGGAAAAGTTGGCGACAAACAATTCATTTCGGAAAAAACGCTGCGCATGTTTTTGACAAAGGATCAATTCGATAATGGCCTCGGCTGGATGATGGACCCGAAGAATCCTGTTATTAAAAATGGGCCGGCCGGAACATTTGGACATACAGGGTTTACCGGAACAAGCATTGCAGTGGTCCCAGAGTATCATGCGTCCATCATATTATTGATCAACCGTCAAAACACGGGGTTATTGCCCAGCGGCGAATATTATAACGTTAGTCCAATTCGCAGCGAAATATTCGAGGCGCTGTTGCGATACTGCCAGGGAAAACTGTAATCGCTATTTGCTACTACGGCCAATGTTGGTCGCCTTACCAATATGTATTGAATCGTATTCACTTCGTCAAGCATCGTCTCTCGTAGAGGACGATGCGTTATTAAATTGCGTGTTCATTTTTCAAAAGATACCTAACGTTTAAGCGCATCGTTCGTTCCAGCAGATGATGCCACAACAATTCTCGCAAGTCTTTGCTGCCCTTTTTGTTTTCCACGGCTGCAATTTTTAATACCTTCGAAGAGCAATGACACAAGTTTCGAGGCGCCACTTCATCAGGAATGCGGGAGGAGCAGGCATCGCTTTGTGGCTCGGCATCTCTGCTAAGGGAACTCCCGGCAAAACTTTCAATATCGGCGAGGCAAAAAATTTTACGCCGTACATACTCGTTGAGCCGGGCGGAGCCATTACGATCTTCAACACAAAACCCGAAATGGGCCAGGGAACATTCCAATCGATTCC
>DASQJI010000690.1:0-2465 GCA_035631175.1 Parafilimonas sp. | reverse complement strand
GATTCGTGAAAACCTGCTTGAGTATTGCAAGATGGATACGCGCGCAATGGTAGAACTGTATAACTATCTCAAGCAAGTTGCAGCAACGACCCGCGCGAAGGTTGTGTCGATGCGGCAAACGGCAGGAGAGGTGTCGTGAGGGACGTTCGATCTGAACGTGGTTGTGTGGGAAGATGATCTGAAGGTGATTTCCTTACAACAAAAAATAAATGTCCGCCGCCTTGATGTCGACGGCACGAGAAAATCTCTTTTAATGTATTCGTCTGAGATTCTCGGTGGGCCGGCATGACGGATGAGTTTGCGAGCGAAGCCCACATTAATAATTACGCTTAAATAACGATTTATGGACACAAACACAGACAACCTGAAACGACTAATTGATCTGCTTAAAAAGATGAGTTTTTGGGAACGTCTATTTTCCTGGCGGAAAATAAAACTGCTGCTCGTAGATGCTGCGGCTGATCTTCAAAAATTCATCAGCGGCACAGACAACTGGAAAGAAAAATACAGCGAATTAAGGAACGACAATGAACGTTTACACTCAGAATTGTCGATCTCGAAAGTGAATGCTGCACAGCAAGCCAGGGAGGTTGAGGAAAACAGGCAGGCCGCTAATGGGTACAATCAAAAAATCACCGAACTCAGCGCCATTATTTCAGCTACTGAACAGATCATTGAGAACCGGAAAAGAAACTACTATGATCTTGAAAAAGAACATTTAAACCTTAAGAAGGATCTGCAGTTCGCCCAGCAACAAATTGAAGAATTAAAGAGAGAGAATACACAGTTTGCGACTGATGAAACGAACCGGAAACTTGAGCATGAAAAAAAGTTAGCCACACTTGCAAACATTCAACAGGAAGTTAAATCATCAAGGGAAAAGGAAATTGAAGACCGCCACATGGGTGAGCTGCAGCGGCTTGAAAAATTAAAGGATACATGGAGCAATCATCAGCAGACCGTAAAGCAGGTTATTAAATCCATCTGCAGCAGGCACACGATCGACTATGTAGAGAAAGTACCTTTCAGGGGTGATCCTGATAACGCCCTCAATATCTGCAACGAGTATATCATTTTCGACGCTAAAAGTCCGCAGGGAGAAGACCTTGGTAATTTTCCAAAATATTTAAAAGCCCAGGCAGAAAACGCAAGGAAATATGCATCGATCGAAGACGTAAAGAAATGGATCTTTATGGTTGTTCCGTCCAATGCTTTGGATTGTATTCAAACGTATGTGTACCACCTGGCAGACTACGAAGTTTTTGTGATCTCGGTTGATGCTCTGGAGCCGGTGATTCTCAGTCTTAAAAGAATAGAGGATTATGATTTTGCCGAGCAACTCAGCCCTGAAGACCGTGAAAATATTTGCAGGATCGTTGGGAAATTTGCACATCTAACCAAACGCAGAATTCAAATTGACACCTTCTTCATTAAGCAATTTATGGAACTGGCATACAAGGCCGAAAGCGACTTGCCTCCCGATTTCTTAGAACGTGTTGTTGAATTCGAAAAAGCTGAGAAACTCAATCCCCCTTCGGAGAGAAGGAAGAAACATATCGACCTAAAAGAGTTGGAGAAAGATACGACCAGATTGAGGAGCGAGACTATCGCGAAGGGAATATCGATCGTCGAAAGCGTGATCTCAACAGCTCTTAATGAACTGCCGTTGTATTCGGATGAAGCTTCCGATTAGCAAATGTTTTTCGCATCTCAAAAGCCGCAATTGTTCATCACTGGTAAAATTGGAAACTACCCGATTTGCTGTGGGTTTCGAAAACCTCATTCATCATGTGATCCAAAAACGCATTGAAATAATTCAGGTTTTCATCAGGTGATTTGAAATTGAGAATTTCATCTTCGGATTGCACATAATCGTCTTTCAAAAGTTCACTTCTTTCATTAGCGATCATAGCCTGCAAAAGTTCAGCATTTGCTTCCCCATGAAACTGGAAACCAAAACACTTGTCTTTTCTGAATCCCTGGTTTTTGCATCCGTCTGAAAAAAAGAGGTGGGAGGCGCCGGGCGGAAGATCAAATGTGTCTCCGTGCCAATGGAAAACCGTCCACGTGGCCGGAATCTCCGCGAGCGATTTTTCCATTTCGCCGTCTGCCGTTTTGTAAATTGGGAAGAAGCCGATCTCTTTTTTATCATGCGGATACACTTTACTGCCCAATACGTCCGCAAGAATTTGCGAACCTAAGCAGATGCCAAGGATCAACTTCCCCGCTTCAATTGCCTGCTTGATAAAATGTTTTTCTGCGCGAAGCCATGTGTATTTGTCTTCTTCATATGCTCCCATTGTTCCGCCCAAAATGATAACCATGTCAAACTCGTCCGATGAAGGATATGCATGCCCTTTATTAAATGTGTACGTGAACGACAAATTATGATGACGCTCCTTGGCCCAATCGATAATGCTGGCGCCGTGCTCATGAGCAAGATGCTGAATGATGTGAATTCTCAT
>DASQJI010000689.1:0-2291 GCA_035631175.1 Parafilimonas sp. | reverse complement strand
CCAAACCCCGGGTCAACAATGATGTCATGAATACCGCATTGCCTGCATTTTTCCGTTTGTGCGATGAAGAAATCAAGCACCTCGCGCGTCACATCCTCGTATGTTGGGTCCTTCTGCATTGTTTCGGGCGTACCTTTCATATGCATGCAGATATAGGGCACCCGAAATTTAGCGACCGTTTCCAGCATCTGTTCATCCATTGTTCCACCGCTTACATCATTTACTATGCTGGCGCCGGCGTTAACTGCACATTCAGCAACCGCTGCCGAGTATGTGTCAACCGAAATGAAAGCGCTTGGAAATTTTTTTTGAATTGACTCAATTACGGGTATCACCCTTTCGAGCTCTTCGTTCGCTGAAAGGCGCTCACTGCCAGGCCGTGTGCTTTGTCCGCCGATATCAAGGATAGCCGCTCCGTCATGTAACATTTTTTCTGCCAGTTCTACCGCTTCAGCGACGGATTGTTTTTGACTGCCCATATAAAACGAATCGGGCGTAACGTTAATGATCCCCATCACCAGTGGCTGATCTATCGTAAGTAATCTTCCTTTGCAGTTGAGTGTAAACATTCTTGTCTTTCCTTTACTTTTGGCGAAGCACAAATGTAGGAAAGAAGCAAGCGTTAAGCTGGAAGCTGCGTGCTCCGAGCGCTTCGCAATCCCAAAATCATCGCTCAGTTTACCAAATGACTACAACAGAGAATCAGTTTGATAAAGTAATACATCGCTGCAAGGATGTATTTATAAAGAAGACCCGGGACTACGGCACAGCATGGCGCGTGTTGAGAACGATCTCCGTAGTAGACCAAATATTCATTAAAGCACTTCGAATACGCAACATACAAAACATTGAAAACCGGAAAGTGGATGATGATGTGAGCAGCGAATTCGCCGGCATTGTCAATTACGCGCTTATTGGCCTCGTTCAATTGAAGCTCAACAACCCAATGGTTGAGGAACTTTCGCTGGATAAAGCATCTTTTCTCTTCGACGATGCAGTTTCGATAGTGCGCGAAACGATGCTAAATAAGAATCACGATTATGGAGAAGCATGGCGCGAAATGAGCCAGGAAAGTTTTGTCGACCTGATCCTGATGAAGCTCATGCGGATCCGGCAAATATTAAGCAACGACGGGCGCACGCTGGTAAGCGAAGGCATCGATGCAAATTATATTGACATTGCGAACTATGCAGTCTTCGCACTAATACTAATTGAAGAAGGCAAACACAAAGCATAATGAAAGCATACAAGAAGAATATTCTCCTGGTTGTTCGTTGGATCGTTGGATTACTGTTCATCTTCAGTGGCCTGATCAAAGCCAACGATCCACTGGGATTGAGCTACAAGATGCAGGAATTCTTTGAAGCCTGGAACTGGTATGCACTTAATGATCTGACCCTTCCAGTTTCGCTGATCATGAACGTGTTTGAAGTGCTTGCCGGCGTTGCAGTTATCATCGGCTGGAGAATGCGATTATTCAGTTGGCTGTTATTATTGCTTATTCTTTTTTTCAGTTTTCTCACCGGGTATGCGGTGCTCTCCGGCAAAATAAAAACCTGCGGCTGCTTTGGTGATTGTCTGCCTCTTTCTGCCGAACAATCGTTTACAAAAGATCTTATTCTGCTCATGCTGATCATCCTGCTTTTTATAAACAGGAGCCGCATCATTTCTTCGGTCAGGCCGTTCACGGCGGTTGTGGCTTTATCGTTGTGCGTTGTGCTTGTGTCGGGACTGCAGGCGTATGTTCTGAGGCATTTACCCCTGCTCGATTGCCTGCCTTACAAAAAAGGGAATAACATTTTGAAAGAAATGCAACCACCACCCAACGCTGTTCCCGACAGTGTAGTTATGATCTTTAAATACAAAAAGGACGGGCAGATCAAAGAATATACGATGGAAAACCTGCCGGCAGACCTCGATTCAACTTACGAGTTTATTGACCGGCACGATAAAGTCGTAAGAAAGGGCAATGCAACGCCCCCTATCACCGACTTCTCGCTTTTTTCTCTCAATGGAACCGATACCACTGAGGCGATCCTAAACTCTAACACAGCTTACGTGATCCTCTTTGCAAAAGATTTCAACACGTATCCAAAATGGAACAACGCCGATTTCAAATCCTTACAGGAGGAGTTGAGAAAAAGAAGAGTTCCGTTTTATATTGTAACAGCCGATAAACAAAACGGCGAAACGTTATTTGGAAACGATCCGGAGGTGAAGGTTCTGCTGTGTGACGGAACTGTGATCAAAACAGCGGCACGTGTTAATCCTACGTATTTTCTGATGAAGGG
>DASQJI010000688.1:0-9245 GCA_035631175.1 Parafilimonas sp. | reverse complement strand
TAACGACTTAAGATAATCGGCAACGAACGCGCCCGTTTTATATTCACGGGTTGACAACTCCGGGTTCTGATGAAAATGCCGGCGCCATTCAACAACCTTTGGTATTATTTCTCTTACATTCTTTGCAATAGCCGAATCGATAGTTTGTGTTTGTGCAAATGCGGGAATGAGCGAGAGCAACAATAAAAAGTGCTTCATCAAATAAAAATAGGTGAATAGTTTGAAGTTTAAAGTTTGAGGTTCGTTAACTGGTTTATTGGTTTATTAGGTTATTAGGAGACTTATCAAAACATGAAGGAAGGTTTGAGCCTGTGTTGAGCATTGCGCATTGCGCATTGAATATTGAGCATTGAAAATTGATTATTGAACATTACATTTATTAATTGAACCTGGCCTGGAGCTTCCATCGAAGACTCACGTATCACGTTCCATTCATCACTCATTACTCCGCCCTCAAATTTGTCACCGGGTTTGTCACCGCCGCCTTGATCGCCTGGAAACTTATCGTTAGCAAAGCAACGACTACCGCCGCGAGGCCTGCAATTAAAAATATCCACGCGCTGATGTTTATACGATACGCGAAATTTTCCAGCCATTTGTTCACGAAAAGCCAGGAGACCGGAAAGGCGATCAGCGCCGCAATGAGAACGAGTTTCAGAAAATCAGTTGACAACATCGTAACAATGTTCCCAACGCTCGCGCCCAATACTTTCCGAATACTTATTTCCCTGTTTCGCAGTTGCGTAGTATACGCTGCAAGCCCGAGTAATCCCATCGAGGCGATAAAGATCGCAAGCACAGAAAAGATCGTAAACACTTTTTGAGTGGTTTGTTCTGCATCATATTGGGCGGCCAATGTTTGGTCGAGGAAACTATAATGAAATGGACGTTCCGGCACAAATTTTTTCCACGTGTTTTGTATAGCAGTCAGCGTCTGATCAAAATTGTTTGTGTTAACGCGCAGGGCCACAAATGGTGAACGACCGCCAAACTTGCTATTGTTGTTAATGATCAGCGGAGAGATCTTTTCGTGCAATGATTGAAAATGAAAATCTTTTATCACACCCACCACCGTGTACACATAAGGCGTACCATCTGGCGCGTTGAACTGGGGATCGAGTGAAGTGAGCCGGGCGCCAATTGGTTTTTTAAGACCAAAATCTGCAACCGCTTTTTCATTCAAAACAACCGCCAATGAATCGGTTGAAAAATCTTTTGAAAAGAACCGGCCTTCTTTCATTTGAAGACCCAACAATTTTGCATATTGATCGTCTACTACAATCCCCCTTGCTGTCATTGATTCCTTCGAACCCACCTGTTGGTAAGGAACTCCAAAAAAGTTCTGCTGTCCCGGCAGGGCCGTACCGCCGCTGACCGTTTCAACACCCGGAATTTTTGCAAGCTCATTTTCAAAAGACTTTGTTTGGTCTTCCAGCAGATCGGTCCGTTCAATAGAGATCACGTGGTCCTTATTGAAACCGACCGCCCCACTCATCATATACCGCAGTTGTTTATTCACGACGATCGTGGCAACGATCAGTATTACCGATATTGAAAACTGGATAACAACAAGGCCGTTTCGTAAGGCAAGTCCGAATGTGTTTGATTTAAATTTTCCTTTGAGTACAGTGGTCGGTTTGAAAGACGATAGCACGAATGCGGGGTACAAACCGGCAATCAATCCAACCGTTATTGCAAACGCCACAAGCAGCGCCAGCTTGCCCGGTGTTAAAAACGAAAGAAGTGAGAGTTGTTTTCCTGCAACCTGGTTGAACAATGGAAGGAGCAACGCGATCAATCCAAAAGCTATCAGCATACTTGCCAGGCTTATGACCATCGACTCTAATAAAAACTGCCATACAAGCGATCGCCTGTTTGAGCCGAATGTTTTTCGGATGCCAACTTCCCGCGCCCTTTCCACGGATCGCGCAGTGGAAAGATTAATGAAATTGATGCACGCAAGCAATAAAATAAATACAGCTATCACGGCGAAAATATATACCGTCGTTATGTTGCCATTGGGCCTTAACTCCGCTTCCAGATGCGAGATGAGATGTATTTGTTTTAGCGGTTGCAAATAATAATGATAACCATTCCCCTCCGCCTGGAATTGCTCCCACGTCTCGCCAAAACTTCTGCCTACTTCGCCGGCAACATATTTTTTTAAGATCTCCGGAAATTTTTTTTCGAGCGCCTGGGGAGATGCGTGTGGATTTAACAGGAGATAGGTATAGGCAGAAAAGCCCGTATAATTCGGCTGTTTAAGAAACTCAAAACTGGACGTTGAAATGACGAGATCAAAAAGGAAATGCGAGTTATCGGGCCAATCGCGGCACACGCCGGTTATCATGTACGTTCTTGTTTGCCCATTGCCATCATCCGTTAGAAAAGTTTTGTTTATTGCGGCGCCTGCGGAACCATAATATTTTTTTGCGGTGGTCTCATTCAGCACAACAGAGTTGGGTTTTACAAGTGCCGTGGATGAATCTCCCTCTATCAACCTGCCCGTGAACACCCGAAAGAAATTCGAATCGGCAGCAATCACCCTGCTCTCTTCAAAAATCTTCTCTCCTATCCGCAGGAAAAAATTTCCGTTGCCGCCAAAATCAAAGAGACGCGTACATTCAACGACCTCGGGGTATTCTTTTTGAATGGCAGGTCCGATCGATAGCGGAATAGTGGAATACGAAGTTGAACGACCGGGATAGCGGCGTTCAAGAACTACACGATAAATATTGTCGCCCTTCAATTGCCAGTCATCATAACTTAATTCGCTTTCGATAAACAACACAATGAGCAGGCACACGGCCATGCCAATAGCAAGGCCGAGTATGTTAATGACGCTGTAGCCCTTTCGTTTTGAAAGGCTGCGCAAAGCGACCTTGAGATAGTTCTTGAACATTGGAGGAGCGTTGGAATTTACGATTTGCGATTGCAGATTGGCGATTGCAGATCGCCGATTTACGAATTACGATTTACGAACTCATTACTCATTGCTCATTTTCACTCATTCCGTTCGCAAACTCTTCACCGGGTTCGCCACCGCTGCTTTTATCGATTTAATGCTCACAGTAACAAGCGCGATAAAAACGGCGATCAAACCCGCTACTGCGAATACCCACCAGCTAATATCGATCCGATATGCAAAATCCTGCAACCAGTTATTCATGAAATACCACGCCAAGGGCGTTGCGATCAATATGGAGATCAACACGAGCTTTAAAAAATCTTGAGAAAGCAATCCGACAATCCCCGACACACTTGCACCCAATACTTTTCTTATACCGATCTCTTTTATTTTACGTTCCACCACAAAAGTCGACAGTCCAAAAAGCCCCAGGCACGCGATCAAAAGTGAAAGCCCGGAAAATGCATAAAAAATGCCTTCCATTTTTTGCTCGCTGCCGTATTGTTCTTCGATTTCATCATCAACAAAATCGTATTGCAGAGGCACAGTTGGAACCAGTTTGCTCCATGTTGTTTTAAGTTGAGCAATAGCTTCATCAATATGGGCCGCATTTACTTTCAGCGAGATCCTCCGGCCTTCTCTTTCGTATCCAATTCTCAATGCTTCAACCGGTTTATGCAAATTTTCAAAATTGAAATCTTTTACAACACCAATTACATACTGCTGGTCTTCTCCCTTGCCGAACGGTTTGCCAATTGCATTCTCCGGTTTTTTCCAGCCAAATGTTCTCACAGCCGCTTCATTAACCAATAACGCCTTTGTTGTATCAGTTGGAATATCTTTTGAAAAGAAGCGTCCTGCGGCCAGTTTCATGTCGTACGTTTTAAAATAATCTGCGTCAACAGACATTCCATAAAGGCTCGTGGAAATTTCTTCACCCTTTAAATTGACCGTCGTGGTCCATCCGTTTCCAAGTCCGCCCACTACGTTTTGGCCATGCTTACTTACATTCAAAACATACGGACTCTTCAATAATTCACTGCGAATAGAACTGTAGTGTTGAACTACATTTTCATCCGCATTAAACTTAACCTCGATAACAGCACTGCCATTAAAACCAAGCGACTTGTTCCGAACATAATTCATTTGCTGCGTGATAATAAATACAGATGCTACGAGCGCTATAGTGATTGTAAACTGAAATACCACCAATGTCTTCCTGATCACATTACCTCTTTTACTTTGAGAGAAATTTCCTTTTAATGCGACCGCGGGATTAAAAGACGATAAAATGCTTGCAGGATATATACCGGAAACAGCAGAAATAAAAATGACAAAGCCTGAAATGATCAAAACATTTGTGAGGTTCAGCGGAAAATCGTAGCTCTCTCCTATCCATGCCGAAAACTGGGGCAGCACGATCTTACAAATCACAACGCCTAAACAAACTGCGAATGTGCAGATAATGAAAGTTTCAAAAAAGAATTGCCTGATGAGCTGTGGCTTTGTAGCGCCGATCACTTTCCTTACAGAAGTTTCCTTTGCCCGTTTAATAGCGCCTGCTGTTGTGAGATTGATATAATTGATACAGGCCAGCAATAAAACAATGATACCGATGATCGAGAAAATATTTACAAGAGCAAGACTGCCGTTGTTTGCCGAATCGTAGCGCAGGTGAGATTTGAGATGAATATCGCGAATCGGCTGTAGAAAATATTGATAAGACATTTTATTTTCTTTCCAATCCTTTTCTTCAAACTTAAAAGCAACCTGGTTTATTTGTTTTTCAGTTTCTTTCCACTTGGCCGGATCAGATACTTCGACATAAGTATCCGGCCAGCCGCCCACCCACATACTGTCGATGTCGAAATTGTAATTGTCTTTCATTCTCTTCTTCAGGAACGCGGAAGACACAAGAGCATCAAACTGTATATTTGAATTGACAGGAGGATTTTCTGCTACACCCGTTACTGCGAACGGTGTATTGTCGATGTTGATGGTTTTCCCAACCGGATCTTCTTTGCCGAAATATTTTTGAGCAAGTTTTTCTGTAAGCACCACCTGGTCGAAAGACTGCAAGCACGTTTTAGCCCGCCCTTCTTTTAAACGAAATCCGAAGAATTGAAAAAAGTTGGGATCAACGTCCAGCACATTCGACTCAAAAAATTGTTTATCTCCTTCCTGGAGTTTGTACTTATCAGAAAACAACCTGCATGCCGAAGGCACAGCCGGTAATTGTTTCGGCAGTTGCGCGCCAAATGCGGGTCCTGAAGGTTCCTGTGAAAATGATTCACTCTCGCTTTTGAAAGTGTTTACCAAACGAAATATCTTATCGCCGTTCGGATGAAAATTGTCGAAGCTTAATTCGCGTTGCAGCCACACACCGATCAACAGGCAAACGACAACGCCGATCGTAAGCCCTGACACATTTAGAACTGTGTACGTCTTGTTGCGGCTGAGATTCCGCCAGGCGCTGATGAAAAAATTCTTGAACATAGCTTTGCGAATTTTTGATTCGGTACCCCGAATTTTATTCGGGGCTAATCAGATTGAAGTCCTTCGGACTTGCACGATTGCCGACGCACCATTCATTCGATCCTCAACTTATGGACTTTCATTCAGGGCTAATCGGATTAAAGTCCTTCGGACTTCCACCACCGACATCGCGACTCATTACTCATTACTCATTTCCTCATTCCGTTCTCAAACTCCTGACAGGATTCGCTACCGCCGCCCTGATAGCCTGGACGCTTACTGTTATCAGCGCAATAGCGATCGCTCCAACGCCCGCAACGATAAACACCCACCAACTGATATTGATACGATATGCAAAACCCTCCAGCCATTTGTTCATCGCCAACCATCCAACCGGAAATGCAATGAGCGAGGCGATCAATACAAGCTTTGCAAAATCTTTCGAAAGCATTGTTACTATGCCGCCGACGTTTGCGCCAAGCACCTTTCGTATCCCGATTTCTTTTGTCCGTTGTTCTGCGGCATACGTAACCAGCCCGAACAAACCGAGGCATGCAATAAAGATTGCGAATACCGCAAAACTGATGAACAACTTGCCGGTGCGCTGATCAGCTTTGTAAACGTTATTGAAATCAGCATCCATGAATGTGTAATTAAAAGGCTGACCCGGCACAAAACTGTTCCATTTAGCTTGCACGTTCCTCATAAGCGTAGGAATATTTTTCGAATTGATGCGTAATGCGATGCTGCCGTTGTTTTCACCGAACTCAATAATGAGCGGCCCCACCTTATCATGCATTGTGCTGTAATTAAAATCTTTCACTACGCCCACAATATGAAAGGCGCCCGGCTTCGCACCATCATCAACCGGGCGATATAGCAGCTGGTTTAAAGGATCTTTTAATCCGAGCAGTTGCACTGCAGCCTCGTTTAAGATCACCGCAGCAGAATCCGAAGGAAAGTCAAGCGAAAAATTTCTTCCTTTTGCCATCTGCATACCTAACGTGGGTATATAATTTTCGTCGACCCTGAAATCTGTAAATACAACCGCTTTGTTTGCATCAAGTGTAGCGTCGCGGAACCAGCCATTTTGATTGAAGTTGTTCGCCGTCGGCAAATTGGAAGTTATCGTAGCATTCTCGACGCCGGGCATCTTCAACAATTCCTGCCTGAAAGATTTTATTTGTTTATCGAGCGGCCACGTATTATGCAGGATCAAAACCTGTTCGCGGTCGTAGCCGATCTCCCTGCTTCGCAAATAGTTTAGCTGTGTGTAAATGACAATAGTGCCAATGATCAGAATGATCGAAATGCAGAACTGGAACACCACGAGGCTGCTCCGCAACCAACTGTTTCTAAAACCTTTTGCGATATGGCCTTTTAACACGTCGATGGGTTGAAAGGACGACAAATAAAACGCCGGATAGCTGCCGGCTATCACGCCCACAAGAAGAACTAACGAAACCAACGCGATGAGCAACCAGGAAGAGAACAGGGTGCTTACGTGCATTTCTTTGCCTGCTAGCTGGTTGAACAAAGGAAGCAACAAAGCAGCGAGCGTAATGGCCAGCAATAAAGAAAAGAAGCTTATTAAAACTGATTCAGTAAGAAATTGAGTGATGAGGTGTGAACGTAATGAACCCGCAACTTTTCTTACGCCTACTTCTTTTGCACGATTTGAGGATCTCGCAGTTGAAAGGTTCATGAAATTTACGCATGCAATAAGCAAGATAAAAATAGCAATCAGGGAAAAAATGTAGACATAGGTTATATTCCCGTTCGCTTCAAATTCATAAGACTTGTCTGAATACAAATGGATATCGGTCAGCGGCATCAAATGAAAACGAAAATAATTTCCCTGGCGTTCCATTTCTTCGGGTGTTGCATGAAAGAGCGACTGAAGCTCTGCGTATACATATTTCTTTACAACCTTGTCCACATCAGCCTGTATGGTCGCCTGCGTAACACCGGGTTTTACGAGGATATAAGACTGGTCATTGTTGCTCAGCCATTCATTCGCGTTCCCACGATACGTGTCCATCAATGGTCGGAGGAAGCTAAAATGAAAATGCGACTGCTGTGGAATGTCCTTGATCACACCGGTGATCTTACAATTTGTCGAGTTATCAACGTACAGTGTTTTTCCCAAAACATCTGTGCTGTTGAAATACCGTTTCGCCGCGGTTTCATCGATGACTATCGAATTAGGCTCGTTCAAAGCTGTATTCGGGTCGCCTTCGATCATGTGAATGGAAAACACTTTGAAAAAAGTGGAGTCGGTAAAAACAGCGTGCTGGTCCTGGATGGTCTGAGCACCTTTCTTAATTGATATGTCGCCCTGCGAATTGAACCGCACCATTTGTTCTACGTGCGGAAATTCGCGCATGAGTGTGGGGCCGAGTGGCTCTGGTGTTGTGGCTGAGGTAAACTGTGTGTTGTTGAAATAAATGTCCGCGTCGATGCGGTAAATGCGATCAGCATTCACGTTGTATTTATCATAAGCCAGTTCATTGATGACATACAAAACGATCAGCAAACAAACAGCGAGCCCTGTGGCGAGACCAATGATGTTAATGGCGGAAAATGCCTTGTTCTTCCACAAATTGCGCAATGCTACTTTTAAATAATTTTTGAACATGTCTCTATGTTTTCAGCTAAGACGTTCAAATCAAAAATTATGTTACGACTAAAACCGCCATTCATCATTCTCACCCTGAATTTCGTTCAGGGGTATGCGGATTTCAGTCCTTCGGACCCATTGCTACGGACGTTAAAGTGAACGATGCACCGGCATTTTCAATTCACAATTCATCAGGCTGTCACTCATTACTGATCACTCATTACTCATCTCGTCATTCAGTCCTCAAGCTATTTACAGGATTCGCCAGCGCTGCTTTTATCGCCTGGAAACTCACCGTTGCCAGTGCGATCAAAAGTGCGGCCAACGCAGCCACCACGAACACCCACCATTGAATGTTGATGCGGTACGCAAAATCCTGCAGCCACTCATGCATGGCGTACCAGGCAATGCCGAAAGCAAATGGAGCAGCTATCAGTACGAGCATAACAAATTCTTTTGAAAGGAGCGCGACGATCGTGCTTACGTTTGCTCCGAGTACTTTTCTTACACCAATCTCTTTTACGCGCTGCGAAATGGCGAATGCCGACAAACCGAATAAACCCAAACATGCAATAAATATTGAAATGCATGCGAAGACCGTGAAGATCGTTTCCTGCCTTTGTTCTGATTCGTAGAGTTTCGAAAAGTTTTCATCGAGGAAGGTGTATTCGTATGGCAATTCAGGCAAATATTTTTGCCACGCGTCTTTGATAGTTGCAAGAGCCGCCGCAATATTGTTACCGGAAATTTTTACTGAGACATAATTAAAAAAACTCTGATTCGCCGGAACGGAAGGCATGATAAGGATCATAGGTGGGATTTGTTGATGCAGTGACTCAAAATGAAAATCGTTCATTACGCCGATGATCCGCCCATTATTTATAAACCCATACTGAAAGTTTTTACCGACGGCTTGCTGTGCTGATTTCCAGCCGACCGCTTTTACCGCGGCTTCGTTGAGGATGAAACCGGCAGTGTCAGTTCCATATGCGCGTGAGAAATTTCTGCCTGCGATGATATGTACTCCATACGTCGGCAAGAAGTCATAATCGACCGCAACATACCTGATGTCAGCTTTTACCGGCACCATTGAATCGTTGCCAGGCGCAGATGCACCCATACCGTCCAGCAATCTGCCTGTGGGGATCCTCGAAGACCGACCTACATCTTTGATAGCGGGATTTTGAAGAAGCGTATTGCGAAACGACTCATATTGGCTATTCAGCGAGCTGTAATAACTAA
>DASQJI010000687.1:0-6646 GCA_035631175.1 Parafilimonas sp. | reverse complement strand
GATCGGAAATAAGCTTGATCTTTACGATGAGCATGCGCATCGCGTTTATAACTACACGCTCGACTATGATACATACCGCGGCAACTACACATACATTTTTTCGATCAAGCCGAAAGAGGACCTTGGACTTTTTCAACGCGGGGACATCGTCGTAGACGAAATGACGACATGGTTTGATGCCCGCACAATGGAAGTTGTTGCAAGAAATTACACGCTCAGTTATAAAGCCGGCCTCTATGATTTTAATGTAACGATGCAGGTTGAAATGACACGCATCGGCGACCTCCTTGTGCCGGAGACAATGCGCTACAAAGGCAACTTCAGCGTCGTTACAAAAAAGCGCGAACGCGGAGAATTTACAGCAACGCTGTTTGACTTTAAATAGTTCGCTTGCAGATTGTGTTTGAAGAATGGAACACAACGGGCACGAAGGATTTCACAAAGGCCACCAAGATTGAGTTAATGGCAAGATTGCACTTTCTAAAAAAAGAACAAACGTTTCGTCATGTCGACGACAGGAGACATCCCTGAAAATCTTAATGGAAGAGACGCGGAGACCTCCTTTATGTCGAGGTGACGGTGCAATGGTGCTGTCACTTAATTTGTAACGCTACTTAATTTTTGCGCGTAACTGGTATTCAGGTTTGGATTGTTTTTTTCTGCAGCTTCAATGATCGAATAATCTGAAAGTATCAGCGCTTTATTTTTTTTGACACAAACATCGTGTTCAAAATGAGCCGAAGGTTTCCCGTCGCGCGTCTTCACCGTCCAGCCGTCGTCTTCAGTGTACACATCCCTGGTGCCCATGTTTATCATCGGCTCGATCGCGACCACTGCATTTTCTCTTAGTTTTGGACCAGTACCGCGCTTGCCGTAATTCGGGACCTGCGGATCTTCGTGCAAACTTCTGCCCAGCCCATGCCCGACCAGCTCGCGTACCACGCCGTAGCCATGTTTGCGCTCCGTGTGTTCCTGTATCGCAAAAGAGATATCTCCTACCCTGTTTCCGGAAATTGCCTTTTCAATCCCTTTATATAACGACTCTTTAGTCACCCGCAGCAATTGCAACACATCATCGCTCGCTTCACCAAGCAAGAACGTATAAGCATGGTCGCCGTGCCAGCCGTTCAATATCACGCCCATGTCAATGGAAACAACATCACCTTCTTTCAAGGCAACATTGTTAGGAAAACCATGCACCACCACATCGTTTACAGATGCACAAATGGTATATGGATAACCGCGATAGTTGAGAAACGATGGAAACGCTTTATGGTCTCGGATGAATTCAAAGCACAATTTGTCAAGCTGAAATGTAGTGACGCCCGGTTTCAGGATGTTTGCGACCTCGGTCAGGGTTTGACTCACCAGCACCGCACTTTTTTTCATCAACTCTATTTCTGCATCCGTTTTATATAGGATCATATTGTATCTCCTGCTCAATTGGTGCAAATGTGAAGAAAATATTTCAACTATCGGCATAACGTATCGATGAAGAACTGCGAACTACATTTATTTTGCAACATGGAGTTTATGGAAAAAGTTTTCAAGTTTGGCATTGTCGGTCTTCTTGGGATGTGCGTGGATTTTTTTATTACGTGGCTTTGCAAAGAAAAATTTCGCTTCAATAAATATGTTGCAAACAGCCTCGGCTTTTCGATCGCGGTCGTAAACAATTTCTTTTGGAACCTGAAGTGGACGTTTCACGCAACGGGTAGTAACACAGCTTCTTATTTTGAGCGATTTGTGCTCTTCTCCATTATCGGCCTCGGCCTGAACAACCTGTTCATTTTTCTTTTCAATGATAAACTGGGCATTAATTTCTATCTGGCAAAGTTCCTCGCCATTATTTGTGTATTTATCTGGAATTTTGCCGCCAATGACTATTTTAATTTTCATTAACGTGAGGCTACTTTGTTGAGGCGATGCTAACATGAAACATCAACATTTTTATTTCAGGGAGCAGCATTTCTGGTTGTCGCCGGAACGGGTGATCTTTTGGGAAGATGAAAAAGCGCTCATTTTATCAGACAGCCATTTCGGCAAGACTGGACATTTTCGTAAATCCGGCGTGCCGGTGCCACAGTACCTGTTCCTGGAGGACCTGCAACGTTTGTTCTCATTGCTCCAATTTTATAAACCTGACCAGTTGATCGTGGTAGGAGATTTTTTTCATAGCAGGGCCAACAAAGAACTTTTGCTGTTTGAAAAATGGCGAAACGATGTTTCACAACTTGAGATAAGGTTGGTCAAAGGCAATCACGATATCCTGAAGGAAAGCTGGTATGAGCAAACGAAAATAAATGTGTACGCTGGTGAGCCAATGCGGATAAATTCATTGGGATTTATACATGATTGCGCAGATATTGACGACTACCCACAGCATAACGATGCGTATTTTATGACGGGCCACATTCATCCGGGAATTTATTTGAAAGGAACGAGCCGCCAATCGCTGCGATTCCCTTGTTTTTATTTCGCCGAATCATTTGCGATCCTGCCTGCATATTCAAAATTCAGTGGAATTGCATTGGTCGAGAAAAGAAAAAATGATAAAGTCTTCGCGATTATTAATAGTGAGCTGATGGAGGTGTGAATGAATATGTTGCCAGTGGCCGGTTACCGGCAACTGGTGACCGGTCGCTAGTTAAACTGCACTGTAAACGGCAAACGTGTTTGTGGAATTCCGACGATTTCTTTCAACTGTTTCACACTTTGAAGAAGGTCATACTGCTGTTGACCGATATCCTTTATTGTTGCCTTTTCCTTTGATTCAGCCGCGTACGACTGCCCGGTGAGTTCTTCAAGCCAGGTTTTTGCTTCCGGGTATTCCCTTGTTCTGTAATTAGTGAGATTAGCCATTCGTGCCGCACAATTAAGCGCGTCCTGTAAAGTGCCGGTGCGGTCAACGAGGCCAACAGTTATAGCGCGCTTGCCTGTCCACACGCGCCCTTGCGCAATGCTGTCAATGTAAGCGGTGTCTTTTCTTCGTCCGTCTGCAACTCTTTTTTTGAATGTGTTGTAGATCGTGTCAACAGAAGCCTGGATGAAGTGCTTTTCCTGGTCGGTAAGTGGCCGCGCGATCGAACCCATATCGGCATAAGGACCTGTTTTCACGCCGTCGAAAGTAATGCCGAGTTTATCGTTGAAAAATTGTTTCATATCGGGCAGGATGCTGAAAACTCCGATAGATCCTGTGATGGTAGTTTCATCTGCAAACACAGAATCTGCGGCGCATGAAATGTAGTAGCCGCCCGACGCTGCATAATCGCCCATGCTCACTACAACCGGTTTTGCTTTTTTCGCCAGGGAAATTTCCCGCCATATGGCCTCGCTTGCCATTGAGCTTCCGCCTGGTGAATTCACGCGAAAAACAATAGCTTTCACGTCATCGTCCAGTCGTGCCTTTCGTATCAGCCGTACAAAGTCGTCGCTTCCTACCTGGTCTTTATCTCCTTTGCCGTCTACGATGTCACCCTGCGCATAAATGATATCAATCTTTGCATCACCGCCCGTCTTTTGAAACTGTACAGCCCTCGCATATTTACCAAATGCAATAAAATTTATTTCGTCTTTTTTTGTCTTATGCAGTTTCCTTAGCAACTCGTCCTTTATCTCATCGTCATATCTTAACCCGTCGACAAAATGATATTTAAGCGCATCATTTGCTGTTTGAACGGCGCCTGTATTCGCGAGCTGATGCAGTTGAGCTGTATCACTGTTTCTTGCTGCCGCGGCACGTACTAATAAATTAGAATAAAGATCATTTACCCAAACGGTAGTTTGTAAACGGTTCGCATCCGTCATTTGCGAAACACGAAATGGCTCTGTTGCACTTTTGAATTTTCCTGCGTAAAAAACCTGGGGATTGATCTCGAGTTTATCCAATAATCCCTTCATAAAAAGAAAGTCTGCTGAAAACCCGTCCCATTCAACGCCTCCTGCCGGGTTACAATAAATTTTATCGGCAACCATCGCGACATAATAAGCGCGCTCCGGGATCACATTCCCATAAGCGATCACGAACTTCTTACTCTTCTTAAAATCAAGCAATGCCTGGCGCAACTCTTCGCTGGCCGCGTATCCATTTTCATTATCACCCGCTTTGATATAGATGCCCTTGATCGCAGAATCTTTTTTCGCGTAATTTATTAAGCGCACCATGTCATACAGCCCGGGAATATCGGATGACGGATCGCCGAAGAAATTGTGCACCGGATCATTTTTTGCCTGTTCATTGAATGAGTTATTCAGGTCAAGTACTAATACGGCGTTAGAACCAATATCCGGTTTAGAAGGTGAGGCAGCGCTTGTTATGATGATAGAAATCCCGAAAAAAACAGCAGCACCGAATACGATCAAGGCTACTAAGGAAGCGAAAAAGATCTTCAAAAAACTCTTCATATTAATCTGATAGCGTTCAAAAATAAAGATATTTGAGGCAGTTATTCAGCCAATTTATGAATACCGCTTTTCTGCTTACGGGTGGTAACCTCGGTAACCGCTTTCAAAACCTGGAATTGGCGCATAAGCATATTCAACGATCGTGCGGCGATGTAATTGCAGTTTCTCCGATGTATAGAACTGCGGCCTGGGGCTTTGCTGAACAACCTGATTTTTATAACCAGGCACTTCAACTTCAAACTTTTCTCTCACCTGACGCGCTGATGCTTGCCTTGCTTTCAATTGAAGAAAAAATGGGAAGGAAACGCACTGTAAAATTAGGGCCACGGACTCTCGACATTGACATTTTGCTTATGAATGACCTCGTCTATAGCTCGCCGATTGTCACCATTCCACATTCTCATTTGCAGGAAAGAAGGTTTGCGTTAACACCGCTTGCTGACATTGGTGCAAATGTAATACATCCTGTTTTTAAGAAAACGATAAATCAATTGTTGCACGAATGCGCGGACACACTGTCTGTGTATAAAATTTCGGGCGCTGAGTAAGCTTCGCCGGTAATTTTGAAACCGATGCAATATCATTACATAGCGATCGAAGGGAATATTGGTGCCGGAAAAACTACCCTTGCTCATTTGCTCTCTAAAAAACTAAACGCACGTTTAATACTTGAGCAGTTCTCGGATAACCCGTTTCTTCCAAAATTTTATGAAAATCCAAAACAGTTCGCATTTCCCCTCGAACTCTTCTTCATGGCTGAGCGCTACAAACAGTTGAAGGAGATGATCAACACGAACGACCTGTTTCAAAATGTTACGATCTCGGATTATGTTTTTTCCAAGTGCTTGTTGTTCGCAAAAGTGAATTTGGCTGAAGAAGAATTCCGGTTATATCAAAAATTGTTCGACATCATTCAACAGCAACTCGCATTTCCTGACCTGATCATTTACCTCCATTCACCGGTCGAGAAATTGCAAAAAAATATCAGGAAACGCAATCGTGCATATGAGCAAACGATACCGGATGAATATTTGTTTAAGATACAAGAAACGTATACAAGCTATATAAAACAGCATAACATACGCACATTGTTCATCGATGCAAGCAATGCAGATTTTTTGGGGAATGAACAGCACTTGCAGCTCGTAGCGAACGCGCTTGATGGTGAGATCGGCAGTGTGCAACAATACCTGATGTTGCCTTAGAATCTATTTTGGAATAACAATAAGCAATCGTTCAAAGCAGCAATAATGAAATAAGGAATGGAAGAAGGCATAAGACAAAAGCATGATCCATTTGAGTCGATAAAGATACCCGAATACCGAAGTCTGCTGGCGGGACGTTTTTTGTTTGTGACCGCATTACGCATGATCACAACAGTGTGCGGCTGGTGGATATATAACTTAACCAACGATCCCCTTGCTATCGGAGTGCTGGGTTTGTCAGAAGTGATCCCGGCGATCTCCTTTGCCCTTTATGCGGGGCATGTGATTGATAAAAGTGAAAAAAGAAAAATGCTGCTTCGCGGCGTGTCGCTGTATTTTGTTTGTGCTGCTTTGTTACTGCTGCTGGCAACATCGCTCACATCAAATTATTTAAGCAATCACTGGATAGCAATTTGTATTTATGTGATCATCTTTACCACCGGCCTTATTCGTGCATTCATCGGGCCGATATTCGGTGTCGTCCTCGCCAGCATTGTGCCGAGGAATTTATTGCAAAATGCGACGACCTGGAACCAGGGAACATGGCTTTCCGCGTCTGTGACCGGCCATGCGATGGGTGGACTAATGATCGCAACGCTTGGCAATGCAGGCAGCTTTGGCGTTGTATCAGCATTAATTGCAGCAGCATTCACTATGATACTGAAACTCAAACCTAAACCCGCCCATGCTGACATAAAAGAAAAAGCGACATGGGAAAGCGTAAAAGAAGGACTTCGTTATGTGTTTAAAACGAAAGAGATCCTGGGCGCGCTTTCACTTGATATGTTTGCGGTGCTGTTTGGCGGAGCAGTGGCAATGATCCCGGTATATGCACGGGATATTTTGAAAGTGGGGCCAGTTGGTTTTGGCTGGTTGAATGGTGCCGGCGACATAGGCGATATAATCATGGTTATGATACTCACTTTATTTCCGTTGCGACGCAAACAGGGGTTACGATTGTTGTACGCGGTGTTTGGGTTTGGAATTTCGATCATTGTGTTCGCGTTGTCAGAAAATTATCTTCTTTCTTTTACCGC
>DASQJI010000686.1:0-2202 GCA_035631175.1 Parafilimonas sp. | reverse complement strand
GCAACACGATAGGATTTCTGTTGTGAATTGATATACGCCCAGGTCTCATCAATGCCATTGTTTGAACATGAATAAAATAAAGTGTCCCTATAGACAACAGGAAAACCAATGATCCTGTTCGCATACGGAATGATCGCCGTTAAATTCTTATCGTCAACGGCGCCTTTTAAAATGCTCATTTCCCCCTTCGCGTTTCTATCGCAGACGTAGATGAACTTGTCATCTGAAGAAAACTTGGGATAGGAGTAAGTATGATCCGCAAAATTTTCGAGTGACGCTATGACTTGACCTGAAATATTTAAAAGATGTATGAATGATTTTTGATCAGAGTTGTTTTCAATAACCGCGATCTTTTGTCCGTCGTGCGAAATATCAGGCGAGAAAAATTTATGATGGCTACCATCTAAGCCCGCCGGAACAACCTTCGTTTCGCCCCCTGTAGCCGCATCTAGCAACCTGATCTCGCCGTATTGCCTGTTGCCCCATCGTGGATCGGGTTTAAACGACGCGTATACGACTTTGCCATTATTATAAGAAAAATAATCGTCGGTGCAAATACTTTGTGTCGCTATCTTTTTGATACTACCATCCTTTTCCCTCACCACAAATCTTGGGTTGTCTCTAAAACCGTCATGCAACATAATAACCGAACCATCCGCTGCGGCATAAGGATATTTTTCATCGACCACATTATTTGTTTGTGTCGAATCAAGGAATTGCAAATCAGGTAGTGTTTGGCCGGTCCATTGTTGCTTGTAGAAACTGAATGCATTCTGAACAAACTCATCAAAGGAAACGTTCGAATATTTTTTAACGGCGTGCTGCATCGGGTAAAACAATGAATGAAAAGCGGCCGCATCGTGTGTGACATTTTTCCAAAAATCGTCGCCATATTTCTCCCTGCCATAAGCAACGAGCATATAGCCTAAAGGATAATGATCGGGAACATAATCTTTCAATGAACCGTTCCTCAATTTCATATAACTGTAATGCTTGTTTTCCAAATACAAGCTCTTATAGGAATTCAGGAACAGCGGGAGCCTTCCTCTACCCTGCTGGCTCAGTAGCGTTTCGTTATAAACAGCATCGCCCTCGAAAAACCAATCGGGAACCGCGGCTCCGTTCGCAAGAAGCTGCCCGTTCTCACCGAACAGAACTCTCATCACGTGTGCAAGGCCGACGTTGAAATTGCTGAACTGTTCAACATGCCGGTACTCATGCACGCTTAACAGGTCTGTCCAACTCATCGCTCCGAGTTCAAACGCATTTTGAGATGGCGTAAGAAAAAACTCGCTGCGCCACGGCCCCATCGTTACAAATGCATTTGAGAAACTTGTTTGCGTATGCAGCACGATACTGATTTTCCGTAACCGGCTCCCGAGCGTGTTGTATTCTTGTTGTTCTTTGGAAGTGATGGTTGCGATCCTTTTCGCGATACTGTCCAAACCCTGTGGAAAGATAACACGCACAGTGTCGCTGTTAACCTGCTTCCATCTGACTGAAGAAGGTTCGCCGCCAAATTGCTGCGCAAGCAAACTGTGAGAAAAAAATATGAAAAAAAAGAAAAATGAACAGCGCATCGTTAATGTTTACATCCATCATGAAAAAAAAACCACCCCGTGAACGCAGGATGGTCGATCATTATTTTATGAGAAACATCAGGCAATCGGTTCCTTGTTTAAATGGACCTTGGTCATTTGCAGAAAATGATTTTGGAGCTGATGTACATATTGTATTTGTGGATTATGCCTTTTATCGTCTCTGTACCATATCTCCATGTGGGTAAAATCATCCGGCCTGATTATTAAGATCCGGAACGAACCTTTTTTATACTTCACCGAACCGTCGGGCATATCTTCCCGGTCAAAGCTTAACTGGCGCAAAGCAGCATCGGTAATCGGAATAGGATAAAGATTTTCTGCGTCAAACCAGAAGTCCTGCACATCGGTGGCAAGACAAGCTTGTTTCTCATCGTGGTTTAACCGTATCACTTCGCCTTCCCACATCTGCCCTTCAAACTCACCCATGAGAAAATCACCCATTTTAATTTCGCTGAATTTTATCATATCGCTAAGTTTTACGGCAAAAAGATAGAAATAATTTTTTATCTGTTGCCGTTACGTTGAATTATATTTTTTATTGGTCAGAAAAGATGCAGTTTTCAGATCTAGCGTAGCAAAACAAGTTGCCCCTGCTTCACAA
>DASQJI010000685.1:0-2107 GCA_035631175.1 Parafilimonas sp. | reverse complement strand
TGACTTCACGTTTATGAATATGCTCGGTAACGGCCTGCGCGCATATCAAGCGGCTTCGTAAGGTGGTTGGGGTGGCCGCGCGTTGAGTGATGGCGACGATCAAAATTTTTCGTTCCAGATGAGCGATACATCTCAACAGGCAATGGCATCTGCTCTCACTTCCATGAACAGCCAATCAAATAAAGCTGCAGATGCATACCCGGATTTTTTTCCGGCAGCGCAAAAGGATTTCGCAACCCGTCTTAAATGGTCAGTAACACCGAAATACGCAGACGCTAATCATGAGCCTGTGATAAAGATTGAAGGGCCTCTCGCCGTTTTCGCATCTCCGGGAGAAACGATAAGATTGAACGGAAATGTTTCTGATCCGGATGGAAATTCCGTTTCAATTAAATGGTGGCAATTCTATGTAGGCACTTATTCGGGTACAGTGGATATTTTAAACGCGAATTCCGCGAAAGCTAAAGTAACCATTCCGAAAGACGCGGTAGCGGGGCAAACGATTCATGTGATGCTTGAAGCAACTGACAATGGCACACCGGCTCTTACAAGTTATCAGCGAATAATTATTACTGTAAGGAGTAAATGATCTTGTGAATGGTGAATTGTGAATTGTCAATGGTGAATGGCTGTTCAATTTTGAAATTGTTGCTTCAATCGGATGTTGAAAATTAACAGGATTTTCTTCTTTCTTGCCTCGGCAACCCAAACATTCGGCGATCAGGTGATGACGCTGTGTCCTAGAATCATTCCGTTCCCAATTACCCAATAACCCAATCAACTAATAAACCAATCAACTAACTTAAAACCTCAAACATCAAACCCAAACTTCAAACACTCACCGCATAATCCACCGGTAAAAATCATCAAACTCATCCCGCCAGTACTTTTCTTTATGTTCTCCCGCCGGGGATGTAACAAATTCGGTAGTGCAACATTTTTTTTCTTTGATGATGTCCAGCATTTTTTGCATATCGGGTACCATCTGGCTACTCTCTTTCTCTCCTGCATAAAAATAGATGCGCAGATCTTTTTTCCATTTTGTGTTTTGAACATCTGTAAACATCTGCGGAACAACCCAAAAAGCGGGCGAAAATATACCGGCTCCGCTAAATACATTCGGATACTGAACAAGCGCATATAGCGAGATCAATCCGCCCATGCTGCTTCCTGCTATGAATGTATGGTCCGGGTCGCGCAATGTGCGATAGCTTGAATCGATCTGCGGTTTTAATGTTCTGACAAGAAAATCGATGTACTCTTTCCCCTCGCCTTTTCCAAATTTTTCATTATCGTACGGGTTATATTCGTTCGTGCGTTTTTCATTTCCATTGTCGATACCGACAACGATGCATTCTTTTTTTGTTTGAGCTTCGAGTGTATCCAAACATTCGTCGACGCCCCATTCCTCGCCAAAAGCTGCGGTTTGAATATTGAACAGGTTTTGCCCGTCGTGCATGTACAGGACCGGATAAAATTTATTTTTTGTTTGATTGTATGAGGCCGGAAGATATATCCATATTTTTCTGTGGCGGTTCAGTTGCGGAATAAAGAAAGCCGTATCGATCACGTGCACGTTTGAAGAGGCAGTGCTCGGTTTTGGTTTTTCGGGAAAATCGTCCTTCCATCCTGCGATCGTTATTTCCACTGTTGTGTCGCCTTTCACATCAAGAAAACGGTTTGCGATATCGGACCCGTTTGCGGTGGTTTCCACTTTCGCCCAGTTGCCGCGCGTGAATTTGAATTCGTACTGTCCCGTGTCAATATTATCCAAAACAATGATGCGCCTGCCGCCACCAAATGGCTTTAATTTCGATTTAGGATCCGAGGGATTCCAATTGTTGAAGTTCCCGGCGATATAAATGTCATCCTGCGCCTTCACCGCTATTTCTTTCACCACAAAGCGGATTGTATATTGTGCTTGTGAAGAAAAAAAGGCCAGCGCGAAAACGAACCATGCGAATATTTTTTTCATCGATCTTTGCGGATTTAATTCCAATTCCTAATTCCTAATTCCTAATTCCTAATTCCTAATTCCTAATTCCTAATTCCTAATTCCTAATTCAACTCACCCCGTCAATAACAGATTCCTTTGAAATTTTATTTA
>DASQJI010000684.1:0-2971 GCA_035631175.1 Parafilimonas sp. | reverse complement strand
CGTCAAAAGCTTTTTTCATTGCTGAATATTTTTGGGTTAGCACTCGCACTGGCAAGTGCAATGTTTATCTTTTTATATGTTAGCGATGAGCTGCGTTATGACACAATACAGCCGCATTACAAAGACACTTATCGCATCGGCACGACCTATATCACCGGTGACGGGCAACATTTCGATAATACTGTTGCACCCGGTTATTTCTTGCGTTATTTAAAAGACAATCGCAAAGACGATATTTTATATACCACGCGCACCAGTTGGATAGGTTACCCGACAGCACTTAATTATAAACCGGCGGATAAGATCGTGCTCACCGAAGAAATAAGATGGGCAGAACCCGGTTTTGACAAGGTGATCTATTTTGACCTGCTTAAAGGCAATAAAGAGAAGATGTTCGCCAACGATAACACGATTGCTTTAAGTGAAACAGGAGCCCGCAGGATATTTGGCAACACAGACCCGATGGGAAAGATCATTTCCCTAAAACATTTTTTTGCCACGCAGAACAGGGACATAGATCTGATGGTAACCGGTGTTTACAAAGACTATCCGTCCAATTCGCATTTCAAGCCCGAGTACATTGTTAACCTGAACGCAATGCGCACGATACAGGGTGAACATTTTAATGATTATATGGAAGGTTCGCGTTTTGACCAGTATGTGAACTTTTTTGAAGATTATGTCGTGCTAAAACCGAATACAAATCTCCAATCGATAAACACTACTTTAAATAGCCTGGCGAATCAAATGATCCAAACTGATTCCTTTAGCCGGGTGAGCGGCGCGAAATTCCTGGCATTTACGACCAAATTATCAGACCTCCATTTTGATCCAAAGGTTGAATGGGAGAATAACACACGCGGCAATAAAAGTTATCTCAACATCTTCAGCATTATTGCCGTGATGATAATGCTTATCGCGTGCATAAACTATACGAACCTGGCTACTGCCCGCTCTGTTAAGAGATCGAAAGAAGTGGGGCTTCGAAAATCGTTTGGGAGCAACAGGAAACAGATCGCACTCCAGTTCTTCCTCGAATCATTCATCATGACACTTTGCGCTTTGATCTTGTCATTTATTTTAGTGCTGGCTTTTCTTCACCCATTCAATCAACTCGCAAACAAATCGTTTTCGATCGCTTCGATATTTCAGCCGCATATGATGGCCATTGTTAGCGGTGTTGTGTTGTTTATGACCGTCGCTTCAGGCTTATATCCTGCAGTATACTTATCACGCTTTAAGCCTGTACAAGTGCTGAAAGGCCAACTGGTAAAAGGAAAACGTGCTGAATTCTTCCGCAAAAGTCTCGTTACAGTTCAATATACAGTTGCCTTGGGCCTGGTCATTTATACATTTATTGTTATCCGCCAAATGGAAGAATTAAAAAATACAAAGTTGAATGAACAGGGAAGCCAATTACTGGCAGTTCGGTTCGGCGGCACTGCAACACAGGACAAGTTTGAAGTATTCCGGCAGTCAGTACTGCAAGATCCGGAGATACAGCATGTGACGCTGGCAGATCATTTGCCACGTTTGGATTACTTCGGAACGAATGGCACACAAGTAAAGTTCCCTGAACTGGGTAACAAAGATCTGCGATCGAACATCTTTCATGTTGATTATGATTTTGCCAAAACCTTTGACATCGAGTTTATTGCCGGCAGGGACTTTCAATACGGAAACGTAAACGACAGCACGTCGGTGATCTTAAACCAGGCTACCGTGAAAGCACTGGGTAAACCTTTGGATAAGATCATCGGTGCTACTATGATCGATAGCCGCGATAACATGCCTTACAAAGTGATCGGGGTGGTAAAAGATTTTCCTTACCAGTCGATGCACCACGCCATTGATCCGCTGATCATTACTCCGCACAACAATTTCTTTTATGAAATATGCTATGTGAAACTACCACCTGGAAAATTCCAGGAAAAGATCGCAGCGATCGAAAAGAAATGGAAGGCGGTTTATCCGGGCACAGGTTTTAGCCATTGGTTTGTAAATGACGAATTCAACCGGATGTATATCGCTGAGGATCGTGTATTGGCGCTTGCAAAAGTGTTCGCCGCACTTTCGATCATTATTACCATTATGGGTGTTTTTAGCCTGGCTTCCTATACTGCCGAGCAACGTACAAAAGAAGTGGGCATAAGAAAGGTGCTGGGCGCTGGCGATAAACATGTAGCGGCCCTGTTTGCGTGGATGTTTGTAAAGATATTTCTCATTGCGAGCGTCCTTGCAATACCGCTATCATGGTTTTTTGGGAATAAATGGTTGCAGGGTTTTGTATACCGCACTCCGATAAATCCGCTCATTTTTATTTTAAGCCTGTTGGGACTATTCCTGATCACTTTCCTAACTGTGGGTTACGAAATATGGCGATCGGTACGAGCGAAACCGGTGATAGCGCTGCGTAGTGAATAGATGAGAGTATTACCTCTTCTCAGTTTTAATGTTAGTTGAATTTCGCACAGAGGGCGCAGAGGTAAGAGAGTTTGTTCTGCGTTCTATCCGTGTCTATCTGACTAAATCTGTGAGAGAAAAAAAATTGCTCATCGATGCCACAGATTAACACAGATACCAAAGTCGATCTTCCTCCCCCTGTTTAGCCAGCCGGTGATAGAGCTGGGGAGTGAATAGATAATGGAACAATGACAGTATTACCTCTTCTTAGTTTTAATGTTAGTCGAATTTCGCACAGAGGGCACAGAGCTAAGAGAGTATGTTCTGCGTTCTATCTGTGTGTATCTGAGTAAATCTGTGAGAGAAAACAAAAGTTTCTCACCGATGCCACAGCTTAACACAGATATCAAAGTCGATCTTCCTCTCTGTTTATCCAAGCCCGTGAGCGAGCTCCGGAATGAATAGATAATGGGAAAAAGCAGAGTATTACCTCTTCTTAGTTTTAATGTTCGTTGAATTTCGCACAGAGGGTGCAGAGCTAACAGAGTATGTTGTGCGTTCTATCTGT
>DASQJI010000683.1:0-17955 GCA_035631175.1 Parafilimonas sp. | reverse complement strand
GCAAAATTATTTGCAATGGAAAACGAATTAACTCTCCGCATAATATTACAAAAACCGCCAAATGGCGTCGACTTCGGTTTGCAAAAAGGAACAGGAAGTGTTTACGAGACTGTTCAAAAACAAAGATCCGGCGGAGAAGATTTAAAGTTTGAGTTCAGCGTTCGCTTGAAAACCAGTGATAATTCGGCAGCAAATTTTTTAGGTTCATTCGTACAAGGACCTCCATCGGCTCGATTTGTTTATGTCGATATCGGCACGTGTGCAGGCCAAAAAGATACTAACTGGAGCCGCCGTTTGAAGATTCCGTTAGCAGGTATATCGGGCGAAACTTTGAACAAATTATCCGCAGATAAAACATTGATCCTTGAAGCAAAGGTTCCGGGCACCGGGAAAGACGGCGGCCCTTCCTGCGCGACAATCAAACCTTTTGACGGATGGAAACTCGTTAAGAAATGATTTTATGATTCAATCAAAAGAAAACAATAAAAAGTTCCAGCGCATTCAATAATTCTTTAAGGGTGACAGCATGCTTCTGCGGCAGTTTTTAGCGTGTCAGCGAAGGCGTCCGCTGTCTTTTGCGTTTTAAAGCAAATGGCGAAACCGTTGTTGGAGATAACGCATAAGCGGATTGAATCTGCCTGATATGTTGCCGGGGAAATAGAATCAAATTTTGCTTTCAGAAATATCGCATCTTTTGACTGATTGTAAATCCAAAGACGACGCAAATCGTTAAAGAAGAGAGCACCGGATTCACGTAAGCTCAATTTTTTTCCATACCACTGCTGATAATATTCGCTCATTTTTTTTGCATACAGTTTTATTGTATCGGCGACAGTCATCACGGTGTCACAACAAAAAACGAAATCATTCTTTTTATTCAAATTTGGCAGCCCTAAAGAGTCCAGCGTTTCAGTTATGATCACCGCATACTTATCATCGCATGCCGGCATCTTGTCGCACGCGGCTTCAAGGAAATTTCCTTCATCATCCCGATACAATTTTGATCTAACGTCTCCAGGACAAGATGTTAGGAATAAAACCAGGCTTGCTGACATCATCAATCTTACAATAGTCATAACAACATTGTTTGAATGAGTTCCTGCAAAGAACTGTCAACTGTTAACTCTGAACTTCCTCACTTATTTATCGCCGCGTACGCATCCATCTTCCCCCAACCGAAATTGCTAGTTCGATTTGGATAAGCGCTAGCCGTAGTAACGAGTCTTTGCACGATCTGGTCTCGTGTCTCTGAAGGATGATAGCTCCAAACCAACGCTGCAATTCCCGCTGCTGTTGCTGTTGCCACTGATGAACCGCCTACCGTAGTTGGAACGTCGCCACTCATGGCATTTGCGATTGGGTTTCCGGCATCGCTGGCTTGTTGCATCACGGTAACAAAGTCTACTGCAGCACCTTTGTGGCAATCGTTGCAGGCAGATAATGTGGAACGACTCTTGACGCCGGTAACAGCCTGTACCTGGGACATTGTTGCCGGGAAAATTACACCGTACCAGCTCGTGAAAATTGAGGATGTACCTGCTGCACAAAACATAAGCTTCCCTTTATCATAAGCGTAGATGATCGCGTCTTTAATTTGAGAAGATGTTGTTACGCGACCGAGGCTCAGGCTCGTAATTTTTACGGAAGTATCGTCCGCCGCGATCGTAAATGCATCGGCAACGCCTTTTACTTCGCTACTCTCATCGATAATAACATCATTCGATGCTTTGCAAACAACAAGGTTGCAGTTGTACGCAACGCCGACTGAATTTCCGTCGATGCACCTGGGCGCTGCTACGGTGCTGCTCATGGTAGTTCCATGCCCGCAGATATCGTCAGCACTGGTCGCGTTCGGAAGCGTAAAGATCTTCTGCAAGGTTCGTCCTGATGAACGCCCCTGGTTGAAATCATTTCCCATGTTGTCCTGGTCAGGGCTCACGCCCGTGTCGATCACCATCACTTTTATGCCACGACCGGTTGATTGCACCCATGCCTTTGGAATGGTGTGTGAAGGATAGTTCCAGGATTGTTTCGCATCCGGCAACACAGTTTTGAAATCGTTGCCTTCGACTAAATTCGGATCGCCGCTGTAACTGCCACAACCCGGACCCGTCGCCGTTGTCCGTTGTGTTTGACCATCGAATCTTTCAGGCTCATAACCCATCGGTTCAACATAGCGGATCAATTTGCTTTGCCTTAATAATGTCAACGTATTTATATTGTCGATGCGAACGTCGATCACCGGCAGTTTATTTTCTTTCCACACTTCAACATTTTCCAGTTTGAGCTGTGGCCGTAGCAATTTTTCCTCCTGGATGATTAGTTCCAGCACCTGCATTTTTGCACTCGTCCATTTGTTGTCGCGCAGATCGATCCGGGTGAGCCTCTCTTCCACATTCTCTTCGTCGGCGGGCTTGTAGCCAACTGAAACCATGTGATCGTCACTATGCATGATCGCGCTGTACAACATATAATCAGAAGCATCTTTCCAATTGAATTCACCTTTGCTATCGATCACTGCGCTGATATAAGCATTGATCTCCTGTGTTGACTGAAGCTGCACAGGTTGCTGCACATCAGCCGGAATTCTCTCATTTTGATTTTTTTGACAGGCCGCGAAAATTACCGCGAGCGGAAGCAGGTGAAGCAGTATTTTTTTCATAAAAGTTAATTGTTGGAAAGAAAATTACGCCTTTATTTCAGAACAACAGATCAGCCGCATCAATATTTGTGCTTCTGCACGTGCTTGAATGCATTGTAAATAAAATAGCGATGGATAAACTCCGGAACAATGCGGCTCAGGTGATAGGTTAGTTTATTAATGAAGCCGGGGATGATGCGCGCCTGTCCCTTCAGCATTTTTGCGATCGCTTCTTTCGCCACCTGGTCGGGCATCAATATCGACCACTTCGCAACGCCTTTCAGTTCCTTATTGATAGAGATGGTGTTTTCGTTGCTATCTGTGCCGCCCGGGCAAAGCACGCTCACAATAACGTTATGCGGTTTCAGTTCCAGCCGGAGTGATCGGCTGAAATAATAGATATAAGCTTTGGATGCCGCATACACCGTCTTTCCCGGGATCATATAAAAGCCACCCATGCTGCCGAGGTTCAAAATATGCGCCGGTGCATTTGCTTTCAATTCTTCAATAAAGTGACGGGTGAGCATCGTAGCGGCATAAATATTTAATTGTAGCTGCTTTTCATAAAATTGTGTTTCCGTATGTTCAAAGTCACCCCTTGAGCCGACGCCTACATTGTTGATCAAAATATTTATCCTGAAATCATTTTCTTTAACCCACTTATAGATCTTGCACATAGCATTTCTATCCGTTAGATCGGTGCCAAAAATGTGACATTGTACGCCAAACGTTCGTATAATCTCCTGCCGTTCACATTCCAACTCGGGATCAGGTAGTGCCACGAGGAGCACGTTCATTTTTCTTGCCGCGCATTCTCTTGCCAAAGCTTTACCAATGCCGGCGCTGGCGCCGGTTATCAACGTGTATACTTCCATAGCTAATTTATGTTTCTAAGCCATTCAACAGTTTTTCTTAAACCGTCTTCCAAAGAAATAAAACTATAACCTAATTCGCGCTGTGCCTTTTCAGAATTTATCGACCAGTCATAATAATACTTTCGTATCCATGGCGGCGTCAATAAAGGGCGTTTGCCAGTGACCTTTGAATACGAAAGCAGCGCCTGGCCTGCCACCAGCATAACCCTGACCGGCAATTTATACAACACATTTTTCTTACCCGTGATCCGCGCTAATGTATCAAAGAATTCTATGTAAGATGCATTTACGCCACCCAAATTATAACGCTCCCCGCTCCTTCCTTTTTGCATCGCGAGGATATGCCCATTTACCACGTCATCGATATAAACATAACTGCCGGTTCGCTTTCCATCGGCTGGCATGATCTTCCATTTACCCTTCATGTACAATCTGATCAACCGGGTTACAGCATTGCTTTCTGTGATCAGACCAGGCCCGTATACACGCGGAGGATTTACGATAACGATGGGCAAACCGTGTTTGTTACAATATTCACGGCACAGTTGTTCGGCCTGCGTCTTGCTGAGTTCATAATCTGTGAAAGGCTTTCCCATGCGTTCATCTTCTTCGCGCACCGGAAACTTGCCGGAAGGACCGAGGGTACCGCAGGTGGAAGTGAAAATAATTTTTTGGATACCCAGATCTCGCGCAGCATCCAATACATTTTTAGTACCCTCAACATTGAAACGATAAAATGTATTTGGATCTTTTGCCCACACACGTGCAAACGCCGCCAGGTGATATACCTGGCCGCATCCGTTCATTGCATCGCGCACCGATGTTTGATCCATTATGTCGCCCGCGAAGATCCTGATGTTGGGATGATCAAGAACTGTCACATTCTTATTGCGGCATAGAGCATGAATTATATTTCCTTCTTCAGCCAGCCTCCTGGCAAGCACGTTTCCGATGTATCCCGTGGCGCCCGTTATAAATATCTGCATATTAATTTTTCAATTCAGTTAATGAAGCTTTCTTCAAAATAACAGAATCGTCCGAAAAAATTTTCCCCGAATTTCTCTCAAGACCTGCAAGGTTAAGTAAGTAACTTTGAAATCTTTATTTTTGTTTTTTTAAGCCGGATTTATTTACATGAAGAAAATAGAACTCGAAATAGTGGCCTTATCGCACAGCATTACGCAAACCCATTCTTATGCAGTAGTTTTAGGTGAAGTGAACGGTTTAAGAAGACTGCCAATCGTGATAGGCGGTTTTGAAGCGCAGGCAATTGCCGTGGCTTTGGAACGTATGCAGCCCAGTCGACCGCTTACGCACGACCTGATGAAAAATTTTATGCATGCCTTCAACGTAGAGCTGATGGAAATAATTATAAACGATTTGCAGGAAGGTATATTTTACTCTAAGCTTGTTTGTGTAAATGAGCATGATACGGTGGAGATCGATAGCCGCACGAGCGATGCGCTTGCGCTTGCGGTAAGGTTTGGTTGCCCGATCTACACCTATGAAAATATTTTAGAAAATGCTGGCATTTTAATGGAGGACGAAAGCAAACAAAAGAAATCAGAGATCCCCGTGCAGGAATCATCCGCAGCCAGTAAAGACCTTCACAAAATGACGATGGAAGAACTGCAAAAGCTTCTCACAGAAGTGCTGGAACAGGAAGACTACATTCGTGCTATTGAAATAAGAGACGAGATCAACAAACGCAAATAGCCCGTCGACATCTTTAATAATTTATTTTGATAGCGTTCCCAAACTGCAAGATCAATCTGGGTTTACATATTGTCGCAAAGAGAGCCGACGGTTATCATGATCTTGAAACCGTTTTTTACCCGCTGCCTTTTTACGATGTGCTGGAAATAATTCAAAGTTCAGCTATCGAAAAAGATCCGAAACTCACGGTCTCAGGACTGAAATTAGAAACCGGCTCAGCGGCCAATCTTTGTGTAAGGGCCTATCAATTGCTGAAAAAAGATTTTCCGGACCTGCCGCTGGTTGAAATTTTCCTGCATAAAAATATTCCTATTGGCGCAGGCCTTGGCGGCGGAAGCGCTGATGCAGCACTCATGCTGTCGCTGCTGAATCAAAAGTTCTCGCTTGGCATCGGCGAAGACCAGCTATTGAACTATGCGCTTCAGTTGGGAAGTGACTGCCCTTTTTTCGTGGTGAATAAACCTTGCTTTGCAACCGGCCGCGGAGAACAGATGGAAACTTTGGATCTAAACTTGTCCCCCTCCACTTTGGTACTCGTAAATCCTCGTATCCACATTGAAACAAAATGGGCCTTTGCTCAAATTAAGTCAACATTTCCACGACAGAATTTGAGAAGCATCATTTCCCACCCCGTTTATGAATGGAAACATTCACTGCAAAACGATTTTGAGCAGCCGGTTTTTTCAGCCCACCCTGAAATTGCGGCCATTAAAAATAAACTATATGAAACGGGCGCTCTTTACGCCGCGATGAGTGGCAGTGGAAGTTCTGTGTTTGCAATTTTTAACCGCCCGTGGCTGAGGAAAAACCAGGACGTTTTTCCTGCAGCTTATTTTGTAAAAGAGCTCTCGCTATAAAAATTTTCAAATGTTATTTATTAGATTTGTGTAGTAATTACACATTATATATTTTCGCCAGCCTCTATTGATTGCCGTTGATCAACTGCCAATCATTGAGATTTTTTAATCGCAATTTCTAAAACATTATCCATTGGCAACCGGACGCGAGAATATTGAACGATCGATCATCGAAAAGGAAGAGAAAATGGTTAACGGCAAAAGTTCTCACAAAAAACTTTCCGAGCCAGGCAAGCAGGCGGCGAAAAACATCGAGCAAAAGTTGCACGTCAAGGCAACCTCCGAATCGAAAAAAAGAAAGCCGGTTAAAAAAGACACCCTTACCGTTTCTAAGACAGCGGACGATAAAACCGTCGGGAAAAAAAAGTCGCCCGCGAAAGTCGAGAAAAAAGTTGCAGCGCCGGAACCCGGAAAAAAGCTGAACGAAAAGGTCGCAAGGAAAAGCCCGAAGTCAAAAGAAAAAAAACCAGTTCCTCCAAGGACGATCCGGCTCATTTTCCAATTAAAATTTCACACGAACCCCGGAGAAAATCTTTTTATTATCGGCGACCACGAGGCCTTTGGCAACAATGACGTGAACAACGCATTGCCTCTTCAATATTTAAATGAGCAAATGTGGGTGGCTTCTGCCGACATAGATCTTACGTCGGTTGATGCCGCAGGGATCACATATAATTATCTCCTCAAGCACCAGGATAATTTTACCGTCTACGACTGGGGAAACGACAAAACGATCGACGCATCATTACTAAAGTTTGAAGAAGTGCTGATCACCGATGCCTGGAACCATGCAGGTTATTTTGAAAATGCGTTTTACACCGAACCATTTCAAAATGTACTTCTCAAAAAGAATTACACGGCTGTAAAGCTAAAGGAGCCAAAAAAATTCACCCACATCTTTCGTGTAAAAACTCCGTTGCTCGCAAAAGGACAAACCGTGTGCCTGTTGGGTGCTTCGAAAGAAACTTCAGAATGGAATGAGGCGGCGCCGATTTTATTAAGCAGCAAACCAGGTGACCTATTTTATAGCGTGTCGCTCGATCTTTCTCTTGTTGAGCTGCCATTGGTTTATAAATATGGCGTATACGATACCGAAACCAAAAAATTTATTCGTTACGAGGATGGGAATAACCGCCTTTTATATCATGCGCACGCCGCCGCACAGAATAAGATCACGATCATCAATGACGGCTTTGTGCACCTGCCTTCGCCCTCCTGGAAAGGCGGCGGCGTGTCGATCCCGGTCTTTAGCTTGCGAAGCAAAGACGGGTGGGGAGTTGGTAAATTCGGCGACTTGAAATTGCTCGTCGACTGGGCAAAACAAACCGGTCTCCAACTCATACAAATTCTCCCGGTGAACGATACGAGCGCTACGGACACATGGGCCGACTCGTATCCGTATGCCGCCATCTCGGCTTTTGCACTTCACCCCATGTACTTGAATATAAACGAGGTCGTCGCCAAAGCAAACAGGTATGTGTTGGATGAAGTGAAAAAAGAAAAGGAAGAGCTCAATAAAAAGGATTCAGTTGATTACGTAGCTGTGAATAAATTGAAATGGCGGATAATCGAAAAAATTTATCCTTCACAAAAGGAGGAAACATTTTCATCACTAGAATACAAGGATTTTTTCACCAACAACAGGCATTGGCTCATACCTTATTCCGCTTTTTGTTACTTCAGGAAATTATACAATACCGCTGATTTTAATTCGTGGCCTTCGCACAAACAGTACGTAAAAGAAGATGCGAATGCTTTATTTGATGATCCGAAAACTTTTGATGCGGTAGCCATCCATTGTTTCGTGCAATTTCATTTGCATGCGCAATTGCAGGATGCAGCACAATATGCACATGACAACGGGATCATCATTAAGGGAGACATTCCTATTGGTATATACCGTTACGGCGTCGATGCCTGGCAGCAACCCGGTTTATATCATATGGAATTGCAGGCTGGCGCGCCACCTGATGACTTCGCAGTGAAAGGGCAGAACTGGGGTTTTCCAACTTATAACTGGAAGAAGATGGGCGATGATCATTTTGCGTGGTGGAAACAGCGGTTCGAGCAAATGAGCAATTACTTTGATGCGTTCCGGATAGATCACGTTCTCGGGTTTTTCCGCATATGGAGTATCCCGATGGATGCAAGAGAAGGCATCATGGGCCATTTTGAGCCATGCATTCCTGTGCACATAAATGAGTTTCATGAAAGACAGATCTGGTTCGATCATCATCGCTATTGTAAGCCATTCATTAACGACCGGGTGTTGTGGGACATAACCGGCGACCAGGCAGAACACTTCAAACACGATTTTCTCCAGCCCGACGGTTATGGCAACTACAACCTTAGGCCAGAGTTTTCCACTCAGCGCGATGTAGAAGAATATTTCAGTCTACGCGAAGCAAACGAATATAACAACCGCACCCGGCAACAATTGTTCGACCTCATCTCAAATGTGATATTGTTTGAAGCAGAGGGTTCGCGCGGCTTGCAGTTCCATTTCCGCTTTGGAATGGAATCAACCAAATCATTTCAATACCTTGACCAGCACACTCAACAACAGCTGCGCGATCTTTATGTAGATTACTTCTTTCGCCGCCAGGATACATTTTGGATGAAAGAGGCAATGCAGAAATTGCCTGCATTGAAGCGCGTTACCAACATGCTTATCTGTGGAGAAGATCTTGGTCTTGTGCCCACCTGCGTTCCTGATGTGATGAATCAACTGGGTTTATTGAGTCTGGAAATACAACGCATGCCGAAGCAAACGCACCGTGAGTTTTTCCATCCCAATGATGCGCCGTATTTAAGTGTCGTTACACCATCGACGCACGATATGAGCACGATCCGCGGATGGTGGGAAGAAGACAGAAATAAAACGCAGAGATTTTTCAATTTTGAACTCGGACAGTGGGGCGATGCGCCGTTCTTTTGCGAAGACTGGGTAAACAAAGCCGTCGTTGTTCAGCATCTTTATTCAACCGCGATGTGGAGCATTTTTCAATGGCAGGACATTATGGGCATCAATAAAAAGCTGCGGCGCGAAAATCCTCATGAAGAACGTATCAATGTTCCTTCGAATCCAAAGAACCATTGGAAGTATCGTATGCATATTTACCTGGAAGACCTGCTAAATGAGGACGAGTTCAATAACGAATTGCACGGCTACCTCATCGCCTGCGGCAGAGCCCCGAAAGAATAAGAAATAAGAAAGAAAAAATAAGGAATGAGAAAGTGAACGGAAGTTGCTTTCTTACTTTTATGAGATTGGCTATGCGGCAGACCTGCAAAGGAGTACAGGGCAAGTCTGTCGCGAATACTTCATACCTTTGTCAAAAAGATTTATGCCCATCGATAGAAATGAATTGCTTTCTCTTTCCGCCGAAGAAAAGATAGCGCTTGCTGAAGAACTTTGGAGCAGTGTCGAAGAAAAGTTATTGCCGGTTACTGACGAGGAAATTGCTTTCGCTGAAGAACGCTTGAGACTACACGAAATGAATCCACAGGAAGGAATGAGTTTGGCAGAGTTGAAAAGCTATTTTGAAGGAAAGTATGGTTTTTAGGCTTGTCATTAAACCTATCGTTCTTATTGATGCGGATGAAGCTATTGATTACTATGAAAAAAAATTGCACGGCTTAGGGAGACGCTTTTATTTTAGTTTTCTTCGTTGCCTGGAAGACATTCACTCTTCGCCTTTTAGTTACTCCGTTATAAGAAAGCCTGTGAGAAGACACCTCATAGAAAAGTTTCCATATAAAGTTTATTACATAGTTACAGATGCAACTATTTTCGTCATCGGAGTTTCACATGCCAAAAGAAGTAATGCTTTTATAAAGAGAAGGCTCAGGTTATTTGAATAATCTGAACCATGTCCAGCCAACTTCAAACCTCAAACTTCAAACTTCAAACTACTCTATCACCGATAACTCTATATGCGACGAAAACTCAACTGACCCATATATCTTTTGGGTTGCTGACTGGAAATCGCTTTCGGTCGCCGCAAAAATATTGGGCACATACTTTTGTGGGTTGCGATCAATAATGGGGAACCATGTACTCTGCACCTGCACCATGATGCGGTGGCCTTTCTTAAATACATGATTCACACTATGCAGGTCGATCGTATAGCTTTCCACTTTGTTTGGCGTGATGGGCTCCGGCTTTTCAAAACTGTTTCTGAATCGACCGCGAAATACATCGTTGGCTATCATAAACTGATATCCGGACATCTGCGGATCTTCGTCGTACATGTCCGGGTAAACATCGATCAGTTTCACGATCCAGTCCGCATCGCTTCCGGTTGTTGACGCAAACAATTTTGCAAAGATGTTTCCTGTTACCGTTACGTCATCCGTTAACACATCTGTTTCGAAAGTGGCAACATCCGGCCTTTTGTCTACGAAGCGTTGATCTTCGGTTAACCATGTGTACCATCGTGAACCGGCGCCATACGTTTCTTCGATGGGACGCGTTCGATAAGGGACAGGGTTGGCTGGATCAGAAACGTAAGACGTAAAATTTTTTTCGCCTGTTACGGGCTTCTCAAACGATAACTTTCCACTCTCGTGAAAATATAAGTTCTTCTTCACGGCTTCTTTCGGCGGCCAGCGATCATACGTCTTCCAGGTATTGGAGCCGGTTTGGAACGTCGTCGCCTCAGCAAAATTTCCGCTACCCTCTCCTTTTAAATAATATGCAAACCATGCAGCCTGGATGTTCTTTCGGAATGTTTCAGCGGTTGCAGAATTAAAATCAATGTTGCCTAACCTGTTGCCGGCGCCAGATCCCCAACCTCCATGATTCCACGGACCTATAACGATAAAATTTTTGTGTGAACGATCGTTTTTCTCCCAAGTCTCATAAGCTTTTTGCGGGCCATAAAAATCTTCCTGGTCCCACCAGCCTGCTACATTCATCGTGTATACGCGTGGCGAATCTAATCTTGTTGCAAGTGCCTGCTTCTTCCAAAAGTCATCGTAGTTGGGATGCGCAGCAAAATTGTTCCATGACGGAAGTTTATTGAAAAAATATTTTTTATTGACGTTAGAAAGCGGCCCAAGTTTTAAATACCAATTGTACGTATCATACATATCGAACGGGTATAAAGAATCCGTGTTTGTCGCTTCTTCCATAAAAGAATACTCGAAACCATAACTTAAACGAAATGCGCCGTTGTGGTGAAAGTCGTCTCCCAAAAACATATCCGCAGGACTCGCCTGTTCAGATATGGCGACCAGCGCCGGGTGTGGATCAACCGCACCCATCACGGTTGTCCATCCATCATAAGAGATGCCAAGCATGCCAGCCTTTCCATTGTTGTTTGGAATATTCTTCAACAGCCAGTCGAATGTATCGTAGGTGTCCGTGCTTTCGTCGATCGCTTTTGGATCTTTCTTATCACGGGTGAACCGCTGCATTTCAAATTGTCCTTCGCTTTTATATCTGCCGCGAATGTCCTGGTACACGAAAATATATCCGTCTTCCGCCATGTCCTTTACATAACCTTCTTTTTCCGGGCTTAAATAATCATCGACGCCATACGGCGTGCGTTGAAGAATGAAAGGCAACGCCCCCTTTTCAGTAATTGGAGTGAAGATCACAGTATGTAATCTTACCCCATCACGCATTGTTATCATCACATCTTGTTTCTTGTACTTGTCCGGCGCGAGCGATTCATCTTCATAACCGTTGATCTCAAGTGTTTCAACTTTTCGATTGCTATCGAGCCCCACCAAAATTTGGAATGATCCTTCTTTGCTTTCCATCCTGTATTTGTTAATGCCACCCTGGTTCGTTTTATAAGTAACATTATAAAAAGGGGAGATGGAAAAGACCTCCGAAACCACACCTTTAAAATTCGGGTACGACATTGAAGCCTTAAAATGTTCACTCATCATCGAATAAATGCTGTCGGCATTCTTCTCGTTAAGGAGCCGGATCACGATTTGCGCAAGACTGTCCGTAGTTTTCTCCAGATCCGTAGCTTGCGACTGCGGAAAACATTTTCCGGCGACAAAGATCAAAGTGGCGAGCAAAAATTTTTTTGGAAATGATTTTCTCATGCGACAAGATTACGATCCTAAAGTATGGAATTAATGTTGCTGTCAAACTTGTTTCTTTGCGTTGCACAGATGCCCCGGCATGACAGTGATGCTTACTATGAGTGCTGAATAAAAAGTGGCTGCCGTGTCAACTCGGAACAGGAAGTATCTGCAACGCATTCAAATTTTTACTTGTGAACGTTCACTATAAAAAAATCGAACTGCCGTTTGAGTATCCTTTCACCATCTCTGGTGGTCGGACTAAAACGCACCAGCCTTCGTTGATCGTTGCACTGCGGCTTGGAAACCTGGTTGGCTACGGCGAGGCGCCCGCAATTAGTTACTATAATATCACCGTCGAGCAAATGATCGCCGATCTTCAGTCAAAGAAAACAATGATCGAGAAATTTGCTTTCACTCAGCCCGAGCGTTACTGGCATTACCTGCACCATCTCATTCCGCAAAATCCATTTTTAGTTTGCGCCCTTGATATCGCCGCCTGGGATCTGTTTGGCAAGATGCAGAATCAACCGTTATATAAAATATGGAACACACAATTTATCAACACACCTGTTACCGATTACACGATTGGCATTGATACGATCGAAAAAATGATCGGGAAAATGCAACAAAAACCCTGGCCCGTTTACAAAATAAAATTGGGAACTGCTGACGACATCAGCATTGTCGAATCATTGCGTAAACATACTGATGCAGTCTTTCGTGTCGACGCGAACGCGGGCTGGGGTTTAAACGAAGCGCTTGAAAAAATCCCGATCTTAAAAACATTAGGCGTAGAATTGATCGAACAGCCACTTGCAAAAGACAATTGGGAGGAAATGAAGATACTGTATGAACGATCTGCTCTCGCACTTTTTGCAGATGAGAGCTGCGTCTTCGAAACTGACGTGGAAAAATGCGCGAGTTGTTTTCATGGCATCAATATCAAGCTAACAAAATGCAGCGGCATCACACCGGCGTTGCGAATGATAAAAAAAGCAAGGGAACTTAATTTGAAAGTAATGATGGGCAGCATGAACGAATGCACCGTCGGCTCTGCAGCAATTGCTCATTTTTTACCGCAACTTGATTATGTTGATATGGATGGACCATTGTTATTAAAAGAAGATATTGCCACGGGTTTGCAGTATGACAATGGTGCTCTTAAAATTTCTGATAACCCTGGTTTGGGAATTCAAGTTCAATGGTAACTATTATTTGGGGCTGTCATCGTTCATCTCTTTTCTCAACTCCCGTCCCCCGCTTTTCGTTTCAAGTCCTCGCCACACACCCCTTCGCAAGGCTTCAGCTGCGGGCTTTACACTTCAATCGGGCAGCCCTTCAGCAGTGCGGTGACGGCAACTTTGTTGTTCAATTCTCCAGCGCTTTATTGATGAAGACGATCACCGGATATAACGCTTCAAACGCGCTCACAACTTTTGCAGACAGCTTTTTATCGGTGAGGTCCGCATCGTTTAAAGGGGTCATTGCAATTACGCTTTTCAGCTTAATGTACTCGATCGCCGGATTATTTTCGTCATAACCTTTCGGCGGACGGCTTAAGCTCAACTCGCCGTCTTTGCTGATGTCCTTGTATATTGTTTTGAATTTTTTGTTGGTGATCAGTTTTCTGAATTCTTCAAAATTATAATCGATCTCCTGCCGCACTTTTTTCAGTTCTTCAGGGGTCGGCATGTATATTCCACCTCCAACAAAGCTTTGTCCTGGCTCAAGGTGCAGATAATAACCTGCCCTCACTCTCTTCTTGCCACCGGCATTGATGCTGGCGCCGAAATTCGTCTTGTACGGGGACTTGTCTTTACTAAATCGTATGTCGCGGTTTATCCTGAATAAACAATCTTTTGCAGATAAAGCTGAAAGCGTCGCGTCTGTCTTGCAAAACCTGTCAATTACTCCCTGCACAAACGCCGCAAAATCAGCTTTTGCAGCTTCATATCTTTTGCGGTTGGCATCGAACCATTCTTTATTGTTATTCTTTTTAAGATCTTTTAAAAATTTTAATGTGGACGGCTGTAACATCAGAGGTAATTCGTTTATAAGTTAATTGCTTATTTCGGTGGTGGTTAAACTGCGGAAAATATCTTCCAGGGTGTTGCCCTCGGTTTGCAACGAAACAATATCCAGTTGCTCAGCAACGGCAAATTCAAGCAGTTGCCGCCGCAATTCATTAGTGTCGTTAGTCGTTAATCTAAAACTGTGATCATTTGTTTTGGCAACAGAGATCGCTGCAGGCAGATCCTGTAATTTTTGCTGACTGATCCTGGTTGAAAATGTGACACCCACACCGTTCGATCTCCTATTCAGTTGCAATTCCTGCACCGGGCTGTCTGCAACAAGCTCGCCTTTATTGATAATGATCACGCGGTCACAAATTGCCTGCACTTCCTGCAGGATGTGCGTGGAAAACAAAACTGTTTTATTTCTACCCTGCTCCCTGATCACATTCCTGATCTCGACGATCTGGTTCGGATCAAGGCCGCTTGTCGGTTCGTCGAGGATCAAAACTTCCGGCTCATGTAACAATGCAGCAGCCAAACCCACACGCTGCTTATAACCTTTTGAAAGCTGGCCAATTTTCTTTCTGCTTTCAACCGTTAAACCGGTCAGCTCAATTATTTCCCGAATCTTAATTTTTGGTGTTTCAATCTTATATATTCCCGCCACAAATTTCAGGTACTCGCGCACATACATATCATAATACAAAGGGTTCGACTCGGGTAGGTAGCCCATCTTTCGTTTCACATCCACCGCATTTGTTTTAACGGGCATACCACAAACCTTTATTTCGCCTGCATCCGCTTCAAGATAGCCGGTTATCATTTTCATGGTAGTACTCTTGCCTGCACCGTTTGGCCCTAAGAATCCAACGATGTCGCCTTTGTCAAGCGAAAACGTTACATCATTTACAGCCTTCTGCTCGCCAAATTTTTTCAACAGATTTCTTACCTGGATAGACATGCGGTCGCGTGGAATTGTGTGCTTTCAAACAAAGATAGGTGTTGACCGATATGCGCAATTTTATGGATAGTTAATAAAATTGTTTTCGTCATTACACTTTGAATAGATGTTTAATAAATTTACGCCACAATCTGCAGCCATGCCATATCCATATCAAATACGATCGTTAGAAGAGTATCAAAAACAATATAAGCAAAGCGTTGAACAGCCGGAGGAATTTTGGGGCGATGTTGCTCAGCATTTTCTTTGGAAAAAGAAATGGGATAACGTCCTGAACTGGAATTTTATGGAACCAAAGATTGAATGGTTCACCGGCGGCAAACTTAATATAACCGAGAATTGCCTCGATCGACATGCACAATCAAATCCCGATCAACCGGCGATCATCTGGGAACCGAATGATCCAGAAGAACATCACCGCGTGCTTACCTATAAGGACCTTCTTGAAAAGGTGTGCCAGTTTGCAAACGTTCTCAAAGTAAATGGTGTGCAGAAAGGCGACCGCGTTTGTATTTATATGGGGATGATCCCGGAGCTTGCCATCGCAGTTCTTGCCTGCGCAAGGATCGGTGCGATCCATTCCGTAATATTCGGCGGGTTTAGTGCGCAAAGTATCTCAGACCGTTTGCAGGATGCAAACGCGCAATTTATTATTACATGCGACGGCGCTTATCGTGGCGCAAAAGATATTCCGCTCAAATCTGTGATCGACGATGCCCTTGTCGCTTGTCCTTTTGTAAAGAAAGTTATCGTTTATACGAGAACGCATACGCCGATCTCGATGATAAAAGGGCGCGACGTTTGGTGGGAAGATGAGATCAATAAAGTAGTAACCCTTGGAATGAAAGATTGTCCTGCTGAAGAAATGGATGCAGAAGATCCTTTGTTCATTTTGTATACTTCCGGATCCACCGGGAAACCAAAAGGTGTAGTGCATACCTGCGCCGGATATATGGTGTTTACTAACTACTCGTTCGTAAACGTTTTTCAATATAAGCCCCGTGAGTTGCACTTCTGCACGGCCGACATTGGATGGATCACAGGTCATAGTTACATTGTTTACGGCCCGCTTTCCGCAGGTGCAACCAGCTTAATGTTTGAAGGGATTCCTACATGGCCTGATGCGGGAAGATTTTGGAATATCATTGACAAATACAAAGTAAATATTGTGTACACCGCGCCGACAGCCATAAGGAGTTTGATGGGTTTTGGCGATGAGCCATTGAAGGGAAAAGATCTTTCCTCGTTACGTGTGCTTGGTACTGTTGGTGAACCGATCAATGAAGAAGCGTGGCATTGGTACGATCAGCATATCGGCGGGGAACACTGCCCGGTTGTTGATACATGGTGGCAAACGGAAACGGGTGGTATCATGATCTCGAATCTTGCAGGAGTAACGCCTTCGAAAGCGTCCTGGTGCACGCTGCCTTTGCCCGGTGTGCAGCCTGTTTTGGTTGATGAGAACGGGCATGAAGTGACAGAGAAAGACGAACATGGATTTCTCAAAGGAAACTTATGCATCAAAGCGCCGTGGCCGTCGATCATACGAACCACGTATGGCGATCATGAAAGATGCAGAAAGAATTATTTTGACCAGTTTCCCGGTTTGTATTTCACAGGCGATGGTGCCTTAAAGGATGATGAAGGGAACTACCGCATCACCGGTCGTGTTGACGATGTGCTGAACGTAAGCGGACACCGGATCGGGACGGCAGAAGTTGAGAACGCGATCAACATGCACTCCGGCGTTGTGGAAAGCGCTGTGGTGGGTTATCATCACGAGATAAAAGGCCAGGGCATTTATGCTTACGTAATATGCAGTAACACCCACGGAGACGATGAGCTCACACGCAAGGATATTGCGGCAACCGTGAGCAGGATCATTGGACCCATTGCAAAGCCCGATAAAATTCAATTCGTAAGCGGGTTACCAAAAACGCGCAGCGGAAAGATCATGCGGCGCATATTGCGAAAGATCGCCGAAGGAGAAACTGAAAATTTGGGTGATATCACAACACTTCTTGACCCGGGTGTGGTAAACGACATCAAAAATGGCAAGGTTTAACCGAATTGAATTATACAGAATCCAAAAAATACAAAAAGCCATCCGCAATGCGGACGGCTTTTCGCTGGAAATAAAAAACACTACGTTCTTTGTTTGCCAAGAAAAGTACCATCCGGAGCAAACTGTGCTTTAAAGCGTTTTCCGTTTTGTGTAAACTCGGCCTGGTAAATTTTTCCGCCATCTTCTTTTTGCACTTCCCACTGAACGTTCTTTGCGTCAGGAAATTTGGCGTTAAATGATTCAATTACAGCCGCAGGAACCTGCGAAGCTGAAATGTGTTTGCTGCCGCCGTCGTCCTTCATTGCCACAGTACTCGAAACAGCGTGTTGATTAAACGCGGCAAAGCCGGAAACGGAAGTCAGCATCAAGGCTGCAAATACGATCTTTTTCATAAAAGTTTTTTTGTTTTTTAAATGATGAAACAAAAATGTATCAGTATGTCGCCGCAAAAAATTGTTATCGGCTGAGCGGGAAAAAATTCATATTGATCAGGAAAAAAATCATTCCGATCGAAACCTGGCGAGATGTAATCTCCGTGGCAAAAATTGTTTCGTAAAAATTTCAAGCTAACTTCATCTATAAAATGCTCCCAATGAAAAAACTTTTTTTTTCACTGTATTTTCTATGCATTGGTGCCATTTTGTGGTCGCAAAATGAACAAGGCTTCCAGGATCTTTTTGACGGAAAAACATTGAACGGATGGAAACGTCTTGTGGGCGCCGGCGAATACACGGTAGAAAATAATATGATCGTTGGGACTACTGTCGCTGGCTCGCC
>DASQJI010000682.1:0-5439 GCA_035631175.1 Parafilimonas sp. | reverse complement strand
ATTCTTCCAGCCAGCGCGATAACGGGAACACCTTTTTGCTTCGCTCGTTTGGCGACGCCATACGGCCCTTTTCCCCGCAGGGTCTGTTCATCAATACTTCCCTCACCTGTTATTACAAGATCCGTTTCTGTTAGTGCTTTGTCGAATTCTGTTATGTTGAGAAAATAGTCGATACCATTCACCAATTCTGCGTTTAATAAAGTGGCAAAACTTGCGGCGATACCGCCTGCCGCGCCTCCATGCCTGATCGACGCCATATCTTTTCCGGCTTGCTGAAGAACGATGTCGCAAAATTGATTAAGCGCCGTTTCGAGCTTCTGAACATCCGCTTCAGTCGCGCCTTTTTGTGGCCCAAAAATTTTTGCTGCCCCGTGTTCGCCAAGCAGTGCGTTTTCGACATCGCAGAGCACAACGATCTCACAATTAAAAATTCTTTTGTCGAGCGCTGACAAGTCAATTGTCGCAAGATCATTAAGCTCTGCAGGGAGGCTATTCAAAACATTATTGCCTTGATCCAGAAATCGAATGCCTAAGGCCCGCAGTGCGCCAGTCCCTCCGTCGACCGTCGCACTGCCACCGATGCAGAGAATAATTTTTTTTACTTGTTTGTCCAGTGCATTTCTTATCAGCTCGCCTGTCCCAAAACTTGTTGCATGCAGTGGATCTAATTCTTTACCCTTCAATAACTTTAATCCTGAGACATCGGCCATTTCGATCACCGCAGTTTTGTTTTCCTCTATCAATCCAAATTCAACTCCTATAGTTCTGCCTAACGGGTCCTGTGCCTTTCTGCTCATCTTTCTTCCTTCAAATCTTTGAACCAGGATTTCTGCAGTTCCATCGCCGCCATCGCCAACAGGAAAGCGGATGCAATCGCATTTCAAAGTGCTTCGCAGCAGCCCTGTTTCAATTGCCGCCGCAACAGACGCAGCATCCAAACTATTCTTAAAAGCGTTGGGGGCAATGAGTATATTCATATTTATAACAGGAATAACGACAAAATATAGACGGTCAGCAAGGTCACCAATCCCATTAGCAATGTTGCGAATGAATAAACTTTCAGCATCGTTCGCATATCAAGGCCAGAAAATTTCGAGATCACCCAGAAATATGCGTCGTTGGAATGGGAGATCATCATTGAGCCGGCGCCCATCGACAGTACGCAAATTAATTTTCCGTGCTCCGAGTCTAATCCCAGCGGTACTAATAATGGCTGAATGATGGAAGCAGCAGTAATGATCGCCACCGTGGAAGAACCCTGTGCTGTTTTGAGAAGCGAAGTAAGCAGGAATGGGAATAAGAGCCCGAGACTACCCAAAGAGATTGCCTGGCTGAAATGGTCGCCAATTTTGGTTGCCGCCAGCACGGCGCCGAAAGCGCCGCCAGCCCCAATGATGATAAGAATTCCGCCTGCTTTTTCTGCGCCTTCCGACAGTAATTTACTGACGGTTGTTTTCTTCCAATTAGGAATTGACAAGAACGCGAGCAGGATACCGATCGACAATGCGATCACCGGGTCGCCCGCCAGCGAAAAGATATTTAACCAACCGGAGTCCTGCTTGCCGATGAATAAAAAAGATCTTACGGCAATCAGAATGATGGGAACGACGACAGGTAAAAATGCCTTTAATGTTGATGGAGGATGGGACTGTGCGGCTGGAAATATTTCTTCCTCAACAGTTATCGGAGGTGTTTTTTTGCCAGCGTAGGTCGCCCACCAAAATCCGATAAGCATGGCAGGGATCGCTGTAACGATGCCATACATTATCAATTGACCGACGTCAACACCTATTACACCAGCGGCTGCAGTGGCACCTGGGTGCGGCGGTATCAGGCAGTGCACAGACAACAAACCCGTTGCCAGCGATACGCTCATGACGGCGATCGAAATACCGGTTCGTTTTGCGAGCGATTTATTCAATCCATTCAATACGATGTATCCTGAATCGCAGAAGATCGGCATGCCCACGATAAAGCCGGTCAGGCTCATCGCTAATGCTGCGTTGCGTTGGCCTGTTCTTTTCAGTATTGCGTTTGCCATCACCCTGGTGCTGCCGGTGTGTTCGAGTAACACGCCAAGCGTTGTTCCCAATACAATGATGAGTGCCAGCGATCTCATGATCCTGCCAAATCCATCTTCTATTGTGGTTATGATTTCCGCTGCAGGCATTTGGACTCCCAGACCCGTAACAAAACATGCGACCAGCAAAGCGAAAAAAGCGTGAACCCGGAATTTTGCAGTGAGTAGTACGATCACGGCAATGCCGAGTAACAGGAAGCCTGATGACTGCAGGAATGATGATGTCATTAGTTTCGGATGGAGTACAAGATAACAAAACCCGCGACTTCAAACGCTTGTAAACCGTACGTTTTCAGTCTGCCGAATAAATTTCAGCCGTCGTTAAGTAATAAAATCTATTAATCTATGACTTCAATTTTCAAATTGATGTTATATTCGTTTCGCCATTGTTTTGCTTATTTTCTAATCAAACCAAAGAAGTATGAATACAGTTATCGTTCCTGTAGATTTTTCCGATATTTCGTTAAATGCGGCACGTTATGCGGTGAAATTGCTCACAGGACACCCGGAGGTCCAGATAATTTTATATCACGCCTACGATAACCCGTACGCCGAAGAGAACACGCTCGAAAATTTGAGCAAATTCAAAGAAGAATTATTGCAAAACAGGGAGGCTAACATAACCGTACTTGCCGAACACGGGGATTTTCTTACAGAACTTGAAAAGCTTGCCCGTCATCGGCAGGCCGACCTGATCGTAATGGGCATCACCGGCAAATCGTCTTTAGCCCAGGTATTTATGGGAAGCAACGCATTGAAGATGGCAGAGAACAAGTTCTGCCCCGTCATGATAATTCCTTCTAACGCTGTCTACAGCGAGATCAAGAACGTTCTTTTAACAACCGATCTGAAAAATGTAGTAAGCACGACCCCTTCCGCTCCGATAAAAAAGATATTATCAACGTTCAACGCCAAGCTGCACATCGTAAATGTGAACAGCGAACATTATATCGAGCTTTCTGAAGATTATGCTGCAGAATTGCAAAAGTTGAAGGACATGTTCCCGGATGCTGACCCGGAATTTTATTTTCTCCGTTTATATGACGTGGATGATGCGATCAACACGTTTGCACACGATAAAAATATTGACTTGATCATCACTGTGCACAAAGAACATTCAATGGTGCACAAGCTTTTTATGACCAGCCACACGAAGAAACTTGCTTATCAAAGTACGGTACCGGTGGTGGTGGTGCATGAATAAGTTGGCGCCAGACTCAATCTTTTACTTACCAGTTCTTCATTCGAATTGACTTGCATGCCCGCATGGGCGTTCGTGATCTTTATAGATTTCCGCAATGTTATTTGTTTACGAAGCGCTCCTCCATCCTGAGCACGACGATTCCCAAAACCACAACCCATAAAAGGAAAACACCGATGTTGATGCGCTCCCATATTCCAATGAACGGTGTCGGTAAATTTTTTCCTATAGCTGGTCCATCGAGGCCGGTTAAAATACCGAAGACCATTAAGATCGCCAGGCTTATGATAGAATAGATTCGGAAACGTTTTCCAAATGCTGCGGCGCCAAAACCAATTTCAAGTGCCATTAATGGTACTGTTACCATTGCGAAAAGGATGTGCATTGTATCGGTCATTGTGCCGCCGCCTGCCGCAAGCACTTCGCGTTGATGCATTGGCGGCCAAAAAAGACCAATAAACCCGTGAATAGCAAAGAGGGCTCCCACAATGCGGAGGGACCGGTTTTCGGCAGATGATCGCCACACACCCAAACCGAAAGCGACAAGCAACAATGTGTACGCGAGCCCAAGAGGAACCCATATTGGCCGGGTGGGCGCATCTATTGCTGACAGCTCACTGACTGTTTGCGAGACAGAATCGTAGCCAACGTACAATAGCGGGCACAGTATGTTCATCAAAACATAAAGCAAGGAAGAGGCGATGCCTGCAAAAAGCAATAGTTTATGTATAGTTCGATTCGCCGGCTGAACTCTTTTGTTCACCTGCGATTTAATGCCGGATGCAATGAAAGAATTCATATTTGGTGTTTAAATAATTGAACAAATATTACGGCAAGTACACTTCTAAGCAAGGTCTTACAATTCTTTAAATTTTGATATGACGAAGGTCAGAGTTTCGAGTGCTTGCTAAGACTATTTTAACGCGCAAAGGGTTCCAAGGGTCAGGTCGTCATAGATTTTGCAGTTGTAAATATTCTAATTTGCCTGCATGAAAATTATTCCCCTGTCTGAAGGCGTATTTACGGTTGACAAAACAAAAGTTTTCATTCCGTTTGATCAAACAAAGGACGAGTTGCAGGCTCGTCGTTCGGGCAGTTTGCTTGTGGAAGTACAGCCATTTGTTGTTATTACCCGAAAGGATGTATTGTTACTTGATACAGGTCTTGGATTCATGAAGGATGCAGAAATGCAGTTGCATAAAAACCTTGCAGCTAACCAAATACAACCAACAGACATTACGAAAGTTTTGCTTTCTCATTTGCACAAAGACCACGCTGGCGGGATAAGTTATAAAGATCAGCTCGGGCATTATCACCTGGCATTCAGCAACGCGATCTATTATTTGCAACAAGCTGAAATGGATTTTGCGATGGATATCGGGTTCCCATCTTTTATGACCGAAGAGATCTCAATCCTGCGGGACAATTCAAGAGCAGTTTTTTTGACGGAAGAAGATGGCACGATAGACGGATACATTCAGTACAAAGTCACACACACGCACAGTCCGCATCACCAGGTATTTTGGATCGAAGAAGGAAATGAAAAAATTTTCTTCGGCGCAGATGATGCCCCGCAACTGCAACAAATGAAGCACCGGTTTATCGCGAAATATGATTACGATGGAAAGAAGGCGATGGAATTACGCACGCAATGGTGGCGGGAAGGTGCCGAACAGGGATGGAATTTTTTATTCTATCATGATGTGAAGACGCCTGTATATAAAGTTTGAGGTTTGAAGTTTGAACGTTTTTGGTTTGAAGTTATTGGTCGATGAATAATGATTTCAACTCGGGAGTAGGCAACCAACATTCATTTTTTTTCCCAAACCAGCGGTAACGGTTCTTTGCGATCATATTATAAACAACATCGCGGATGAATTTGGGTACTATCATAAACGCGTATAACAATTTTACTGCGCCTCTTAGTTTTTTTGCAACCAACAGTGCGGCCGTTGAACGTGTATATATCTTTTCGCCGTCCAGGAGCATAAACGAATTGAAGGTATTTGCGGGGAGTTGATGGTCACTCAATATTTTTTGCCCGAACTCAGATTGCAGTGAAGCAAAACGAAACAGTCTTTTTGGATCGTGCCTGATCACATATTGTACGCTACCCGTGCAGAGGTTGCAAACTCCGTCGAAGAGAATAACCGGATGT
>DASQJI010000681.1:0-1756 GCA_035631175.1 Parafilimonas sp. | reverse complement strand
AACTTGTCGGAAAAGTTTGTAATGGCCATCCGCAACAACAAAGTTTCCGACGAATCTGATTCCTGCTGAATTGCTTCCGCCATTATAATACGGTCTTTCTTTTCCGTGCTACTGTTGGCAGAAATGATCAGGCCAGAAGCCGCGGCGGTTAAAACCAATGCCCAGAAAATAAAGTATGGTGAGCCTACAAATGATGAAAGCGACGGATTGTTTCGGTATTCGATGAATGTTATCAACACCAAAATAAAACCAGTCAGGAAAAGAAGCGCCTGCGACTCCACTGCAAATAAATGAACCGAAATAAGCAGGAAGCACCAGCTTATGATCAGGATATAACGCCAAAACAAACCTATGCCCGACCCCAAAGAAACGTGCACGAGTAGGCCGGTTATGTAGAGCCACGTATAAAGCAGTATGCAGATAATGAGAAACCCAATAAAAGAAAAAATATTCAATGAAAAGAAATCGGCCGCATTAAAGCTGATCCTCGAATCGGTGACCAGACTGCTGATAATGTTCGCTACATAAAAGCTTATCAACGGGATCACGAGGAACACAGCGGAGACGAGCGCTTGTTTAACAGCCGGCGAGATATTCAACTTTATCAGTAAAACCCTTTTTGAATACTTCCTGAAGAAGATCACCAACCAGAAAAGAAGTATGGTATTCACAAACAAGTCTCCTAACGAGCGGTTTATCGCTCCGCCGTGATATACAGACGAGTCACCTGAAGGTTCAAAAAATGGCAATGTGCGATAATGGAAAGGGAACGGCAGAAAATAAATGATCAGTCTTAACGCAACAAACAGCAACACGAGCAAGCTAAAGCCGGTGACAAAATTGATCCGTCGAACAGTTTCAGCGCTGACGTTGTTTATAAAGATCAAAAAGAAGATAATGGCAATTACCCTTAGAAAGATGGAAAAGCCACCCGGCGAATCCGTCTGCGATTCGTTCTTCTCACGAACGCGCAGGATAATTTGCTCGTCGGAGTTTCTAATCGGTGAGCCATTGCTGGCATTCGTTATTTCGTAGGTGTTACCGATCTCCTCATGCACAGCAAACTTGGGCTGCAGGTACTCGTTCTCCATGAAATACTGCCATCGAATCGGGATAAGCGTGCAGAAATAATAGGTGAGGTTCCTGCGCGTGAGCGTAGTTTTTATAAACTCAAACGTTCCGTTTTGATACTTCACGATATAATGGCCGTCCTTCCTGGAAAGATCTTCGTCCTGTACTGCCATTTTATTCGTGTTCCAAAAGATCTCTATCGGGTTGCCGATATCATTTACCTGGTAGGCGAAGATCCCCTGTGCGTCGGATGCCAGCTGCTCCTTTACTTTCGAGGGCGCATCATTGATGATCGCAGCTACGGATGATGTATCGTGCAAAATATTCTTGAACGAACTCTCCTGTCCCTTGATATACTCGCTTAAAATTTTCGCGACCTTTTCGGCTGAGGAACTATACGACAAATAATTTGTAAAAATGAACGACAGCGTGTATAGCCAGGCAGCCGCCAAAAAAAGCCAGGCGTGTTTAGTTACTGCATTTTTGATAGTAGCGATCAAGAAGGATTATTTTCCTTTTTTACAATATTCCAAATGCCGTCCATTTCATCGAGTGTCATCTCGTGAAGCTTTTTACCCGCATCTGAAGCAATGGTCTCCATTCGTGTGAAGCGATAAATAAATTTTTTGTTTGTTCTTTCGAGCGCATTCTCTGCATCAATATTCAAAAATCGTGCATAATTGAC
>DASQJI010000680.1:0-3221 GCA_035631175.1 Parafilimonas sp. | reverse complement strand
ATAATCGATCAGTCGCTTCGCTACATCTTCAGCTTCGATCTCTGCGGTTTTCTTAAATGGCCGCAGATCAACTATAAATTCATGCGCACATGTTCCATTTGTTCCGAGATACAAGATGTCATAATCTTTCTCGAGTCTTGCGCGCATGTAGTTTGCGTTTAATATCGCATATTCACTCGCTTTTCTTACGCCGTCTCTCCCCAGCATTCTTATATAAGCATAACTGATCAGGAGGATCGATGCCGAACCGTACGGTGCTTAAGCGACAGCATTGAGCGTTGAATATTGATCATTGAATATTGACTGTTTATTTTTTAACATCGCCCGCGTAGTGTTCAAAAAATAAAAATGCCCGGGCAGGAAGTCTTTAAGATGCTCTTTACAGCAGATCGGGCCCATACCTGGACCACCGCCACCATGTGGGATGGCAAAGGTCTTATGAAGGTTGAGATGGCAAACGTCAGCGCCGATTAGACCCGGCGCAGTCAACCCAACCTGCGCATTCATGTTCGCTCCATCCATGTAAACTTGACCGCCATACTGATGCACTATATCTGTGATCTCTTTTATCGTTTCTTCATACACGCCGAAAGTGCTGGGATAAGTGATCATGATCCCCGCAAGATTTGCGGCGTGCGCCGATGCTTTTGCTCTCAAGTCGCTCACATCTATATAACCATTCTCTAAAGCCTTTACGACAACGACTTTCATCCCAGCCATCACCGCAGACGCAGGATTGGTTCCATGTGCGGATATGGGGATAAGCATGACGTTGCGATGGTTATCACCGCGACTTTCGTGATACGCTTTTATCGTGAGTAAGCCTGCATATTCGCCCTGGGCCCCACTGTTCGGCTGCAAACTGCAGGCATCAAACGCGGTGATCGTGCATAGATATTCCGAAAGCTCTTCGATGATCTGCTGATATCCGCCTGCCTGCTCTGCCGGCGCAAACGGATGGATTCTGCTCCAGTGATTCCAGCTTAGAGGCACCATTTCCGTCGCTGCGTTTAGCTTCATTGTGCAGCTGCCGAGCGATATCATGGATGTATTTAATGAGAGATCTTCATTCTCCAACGATTTTATGTAACGCATCATCTGGCTCTCGCTGTGGTGCATATTAAAGACCGGGTGCGTCAAATAAGAAGAATTGCGCAGTGCAAACGCCGGAATGTGTTCAGGGCTCGCCATTTCTTCAATCGAAAAGCTGACGGGATCAACATCGTTTTCAAAACAATTTATCAGGTCATACAGATCATCGATCGTGGTTGTCTCGTCCAGTGAGATGCCGATACAGGTTTGATCGATATACCTGAGATTGATCCTTTGTCTTTCAGCTTTTTCGCGGAACAGTTTTACATCATCCACTTTGACTGTGATCGTATCAAAATAATTTTGCGAGACCAATTGAAATCCGCGCGTTTCAATTGCGTCTGCAACAGTTTGTGTTAATACCGCGACGCGTTGAGCGATCCGTTGTAATCCAACGGGTCCATGATACACCGCATACATAGCTGCCATGTTTGCGAGCAATGCCTGGGCGGTACAAATATTTGAAGTTGCTTTTTCCCGTTTGATATGCTGCTCTCTTGTTTGCAGTGCCATGCGCAGCGCACGATTGTTCTGCGCGTCAATACTCACGCCTATGATCCTGCCGGGCATACTTCTCTTAAAGTCTTCTCTTGCGGCGAAAAACGCGGCGTGCGGACCGCCGTAGCCAAGTGGAACTCCAAAGCGTTGAGCGGAACCCACCGCGCAGTCTGCTTCCAATTCCCCGGGAGGGGTCAATAAAGTCAGTGCAAGCAAGTCGGTCGCCATGGCTACATAACCTCCGCTCGTGTGAACGTAATGAATAAATTCCCGGTAATCTTCTATCGACCCTTTGTCGTTCGGATATTGAACGATCGCTCCAAAAAAAGAGTTATCTATCACTGCCGTTTTGTAATCACCAAAGATCAATTCGATGCCTATTGGTGTAGCTCGTGTAGTAAGTACATCTTTCGTTTGAGGAAATACTTCATTGTCTACAAAAAATTTTCCGCGTTCGATATGATCGTGGTCGCGGTTCAGTGTATTAAAGAACATCGTCATCGCTTCCGCTGCGGCGGTTGCCTCATCAAGCAAAGAAGCATTGGCGATGGGTAGCGCGGTAAGATCGCTCACCATTGTTTGAAAATTGAGCAAACTTTCAAGGCGGCCCTGTGATATCTCGGCCTGGTAAGGTGTGTATTGAGTGTACCAGCCGGGATTTTCAAACACATTGCGTAAGATTACTGATGGGGTCGTAGTGTCGTAATATCCCTGGCCGATGTAGTTTTTGAAGATTTTGTTTTTAAGAGAAACATTTTTTATGTGCTGTAAATATTGGCTTTCGCTCAAACCGCCGGGCAAGGTTAGATCGTCTTTCATGCGAATAGACGAAGGCACTGTTTGGCTGATCAACTCCTCCATGTTTCTGACGCCGATCACTTTCAACATTTCTTTCGTTTCCTTTTCGTTGGGACCGATATGCCGCTGAGTGAATTCCTGCGACTGCAGCTCAAAAAGATTCATTCAAGATCCGAGTTATAGTTAATGATAAAATTGGATGCGCAAAGGTACAGGCTAACGATTGTTATTCCGATAAATTAAGAAAATGAAATTCTTAAACGGCTACCATTGTACAACGGCTGCATCTGCCGGTTGCTCCTGCGCTTTTGGTGAGTATGATGTGTGTGTTTCCCTGGCCCGCAATTGGTCGCTGGTAAAGCGACTGCCGTCGTGGCTCCACCCGGGTGGTCCGAATAGATAATGCAACCGCTGCCGCCAAGTGATATTTTTTTGCAGAACATCTTTCCACATCTGCTTCCACTCGTGGAAGACCAGGTTTACTGCATTTGGCTTTTCGATATTTTTTGTCAGTCCATATTTAATGGGCTGATAGGCCTGTTCAGGCAATTCCGGCTGAAACGTTCCAAACATTTTGTCCCAGATCACGAGGAACATTCCCATGTTCTTATCAAGATATCTTGCATTTGAAGCATGATGTACCCGGTGATGCGATGGCGTGATAAGAATGTATTCAAGCCACCCCATCTTTTTTATCATTTCAGTATGAACAAAAATGCCCCAGATCTGCGTAACAGAATAGATAAATACAACATCGATCGGACGAAAACCCATGAGCGCAAGCGGGATAAAATAAATGAAACGATACAGCGGTTGAAATACAGACGAACGAA
>DASQJI010000679.1:0-7208 GCA_035631175.1 Parafilimonas sp. | reverse complement strand
GTAATGACGAGCTAAGGCTGTTATATCAATGGCAAATACCGTTACTTGAGAACGAATTGGATCCGGAACCGCTGACAAACGAGATTATTTCATCTCTTGTTGGCAATTATGAAGGGAACCGGAAAATTATTTATGAAGATGGTTCTGTATTTTACATGAACAGCGCAGGTAATAAGGAAAAACTTGAATACATGGGAAAGGGCATTTTTCAAAATACTGAAAAAAGCTGGCTGCGTTTGGTAATGCCATTTACCGACAAGCCTGTTTCTGAATTTGAGTGGATATGGGAAGACGGAGGAACGCCACAAAAAGTAAAAAGAGTTTGAAGATAATTCTTGGCGCGGGTTGTTGCATGCTAAAGAGAAAATTTTTAAATTAGCAAGAGCAAATTGCTTCATCCATATTTTCTCACTCACTCGTACTCGACATGACCAAACATTCATATCACCTGGCTGCTGTGCCTTTTGTCTTGCTGCTTGTTATTGCGTCGGCGAGTTTCGGGCAATCGCAAACTACTCCTGTTCCGAAAAATAATCCAATTAATGTCGTCGTCACCGGGCTCGATCATGAGACACCTGATTTTATGCTACTTAGGCAAAACCTCGAAACGATCCTCAAGGTCAAGGTGTACCCATCGTACAGCAGCGATTTTTCGACACTTGACTTTTTGTGCGACAAAACTCCGTCTGAGATATGGGATAAACTTCCGCAAGACACCAAAGACCGGTTTAAGCTGATACGACTTGAACCTGCACGAATTGATTTAGCGATGAAAGACGCCGGTACAAATCCTGGTACAGCCCAATCGTCAGACAGGGCGAAGGATGAACAAGCGATAGCAGACGCAGTTCAGCTATTCCAGGCAGCATTATTAAATAACAATGCGAAGGCAGCCGCGCCCTTATTATCCGGTGATTTCGTTTTCAATGCCTACGGAAAAAAAATGAATACAGAAGAGCGACTTGCAAGTATAAATTCCGGGCTGTATAAATATGGCCCCTTTAAAAAGGAAGATGTAAAAATTACTCGCTATCCAAACATTGCGTCAGTTGTTATAACAACGCCTGTTAAGTATAGAAACGGTGATAAGGAGATATCTGTTAAGTTCTCCACTTTAACGTTCAAAAAAAAAGATGAACATTGGTTGCTTTCGGGCGAATGCCTCCTTGGAGAAGGATGCAACAAATAATGAAAAAGGTATTGCGAAGATGGCGACCGCAAGTTCTAATGGCTCTAATGCGATTAATGCCAATAACGCATGCGTTCACAGGCGATAATCTGTATTGTCGTTGTGCTTTTCCTTCTAACGCCAATGTGCGTAAATTGTCTACAGCTCTTTGGGTGCCTCCGATTTCGCAAGCGACTCGCAGAATGTTCGGTCGTTCGGGCGTAGTCTCCGGAGGTAATTAATATTGGTTCACTCAAGCCAAAAAAAATAAAAAGAATTTATTGTATATTGTAGGTAAAACTATCTTTTAACATTTAATGATATCCTGATGACCGACAATAGAAGCATTTTCTCAAAATGGATGGATGTTATTTCAAAGATTTGTACGATTCTTATTCCAGTTGTTCTTTTTTATTTGGGAAATGAAATAAAAAAAGCTCAGGATGCTGACAACAAACAACAGCAGATCAATAATCGTGTTTCTGCTTTATTAAAATCTTTAAGTAGCGATAATCCTTTAGAAAGAAGGTATGCAATAACATTTTCAGAAAGTCTTGCGAAGTCGGGAGATTTTCCTAACGATCTGTTGGCTGTAATTGAAGAAGCTTCTTCCACTGATTCTGCGATTTCAAAACAAGCTGGTAATTTACTGGATTCTATAAGTCAAAGAGCAGGTAGTACTAAAGACGCTTCTGTTCAAAATCAAATTAAACAGTTGGCTAGTAATTCACCAACAAAAGTGTATCTGCAAATACCGGTGGGTTATGACATGAAAGTTGCAAAGACACTCTTTAATGACTTAAAAAATGAAGGATATAATATGCTGGGCATTGAACATGTAGATTTAGATAAATCTCCTAAAAATAGTGAGATAAGATACTTTAAAAAACAAGACAATGTCAAGGCAAACGAGTTATCACAAAGTATAAACAAATCGGGCTTTCCATTACCAAATGTTACTTTTATACCAGGATATGAAAATCGAGTTAGCGGTTCCCAATTAGAAATCTGGCTAAAATAAGTGCGAGTTGTTTCTTTGCAAAGTCTTGTTCCGCAGCCTTGTTGGTGTTGCCGCCAACAACGAGTTTCCACACGGTAAATATTAGTTTCTGCTGACCCGTTCCTTAATTTTGCCCCGTAAATATTGCTCTATGTTTCGTCCAACCGTATTGACAGCGTTCGCGGCCTTATTCACGATAGCTATATTTGCACAGCCTGCCGGTACTAGTTCGCCGGATCTCGCGAAGTTGCTGCGGGAAAAGAACATCAGAGTAGCCAATCGCAATATCACTGCCGTACATGATCCGCAGCACACAAACGGAATTCATCTTGATGAAAAAGAAGGAGACGGTGTGGCATGGTTGAATGATATTTCTTTTGCCAAAGGAATTATTGAATTCGATGTGAAAGGCAGGAATATGATGCAGCAAAGTTTTGTGGGAATTGCGTTTCATGGCGCAAATGACAGCACGATGGACGTTGTATATTTTCGGCCGTTCAATTTTCAATCACCCGACCCTGCGCGAAAAGCTCACTCCGTGCAGTATGTCTCTTTGCCGCAGTACGACTGGCAAAAATTAAGAACGGAATTTCCCGGTAAATATGAACAGCCGATCGATCAATCGCCGCAGCCATCCGATTGGTTCCATGTTCGCGTGGTTGTAAGCACGCCGAAAGTGAGTGTATATGTCAACAACAATCCCAATGCTTCTCTCGTGGTTGACCAGTTGAGTGATCGAAAAGACGGCATGATAGGTTTTTGGGTCGGCAACAATTCCGATGGCGATTTTGCGAATTTGAAGATCAGTAAGGAATAGTTGATGGGCGCATGAATATCTAAATATCCAAATAACCCAATATCCTAGTAGCTCAATAACCAAATATCTTAATAACCCAATAACCTCATAACATCTTCTTGGTTATTTTTCCCAGCATCATCAAACCATAATTCACATCCTCGTTCCACGGCTTTCCAAAACTGATCCTGATGTGATTTGAATAACCGCAACTGGCCGTAAAAATTTTTCCCGGCACTACCGAAATGTGATGCTTTATTGCTTCCGTTCTCAGTTTGAAAGCGTTTACCTTTTTATTCAGTTCAAGCCACAAAACAAAACCGCCCTGCGGCCGGGAGATCTTTGTATCCTCAGGAAAATGTTCAATAATAGCCTGCATGTAACGAAGACACTGCGTATGCAAGGCTTTGCGCAAATTCTTTAAATGATATTCGTAACGGCCATGCATTAAGAAGTGTGCGACGGCGGCTTGCGTTATAGTTGGACTGCTGATATTTTGGATCCGTTTCATTTGTTTCACTTCTTCAAAATATTGTCCGGGGACCGTCCAGCCAATCCGATAACCGGGCGTGAGAGATTTTGAAAGCGAAGAGCAATGCATCACCAATCCTTTCTTATCAAAAAACTTGCAGGTCTTCGGGCGTGTTTTTCCAAAATACAATTCTCCGTAAATATCATCTTCGATCAGCGGAATGTTATACCTGGTAATGATATCAACGAGTTTTTGTTTGTTTTCCTCCGGCATACAGCTGCCGAGCGGATTGTTGAAATTGGGTACACATATGACTGCTTTGACCGGGTATTTTTTTAGCGCCGTTTGCAGGGAACCAAGATCGAAGCCGGTTATAGGATCCGAAGAAATTTCTACGACCTTTAATCCTAAGCTTTCAACTGCCTGGTATATGCCAAAATAATTCGGGCATTCCACCGCGACCGTATCGCCAAAATTAGTGACAGTTTTTAAACAGATGGAAATGGCTTCCAAACATCCTGAGGTAATGATCACTTCATCAGGCTTTATTTTTCCGCCCCAGTTAAATGCCAGTCTCGCCACCTGTTTGCGCAATTCTATATTACCCTGCGTATGTTCATAATTGATGCAGTGATCTTTCGTATTTCGAAGCGCATACATAACTGATTTATTCAGCTTCGCCGATGGAAGTAAAGACGCATCCGGCACCGCCATCGCAAAATTCATCGCACCAGTGGTTGCGATATCATTGTAGATCGACGCGATCATTTCTTTCACACTCACATCGTGCGACATAGAATCGGGTGGTCTAAGTGTGGGCAATGCGGGAAAGCGTTTGTGATTGAACCGGACATAGTATCCCGATTTTGGTCTTGATTCGATCAGGCCTTTTCCTTCCAAATGATAATAGGCCTGGAACGCTGTACCGGTACTAATGCCATATTCTTCACTTAATACACGCACCGAAGGAAGCTTGTCGCCGATGCGCAACACTTCATCTGAGATCATTTTTTCCAAACCGTCTGCAACCTGGATGTAAATGTGGTCGCCCATATCGAATTTATTTTTTGCCATAAAAATCTGATATAGTCAAAAATAAAAAAACTGAATCTGTTTTAAATGACAAATTTTAAAAAAATTTGCATGATCATAATAAAAATGTGATGAACGAAACGCAAAAGAGTTGGCTCTTACGGCGTGGGTTTAGAGAAACACAAATTATTGAACGCATAAAACCGCGGACATGAATCGAATCAACATCATAGAATACGCTGCGGTTCACCAACCGTATTTTGAAAAATTAAACAGGCAATGGATTGAAAAATGGTTTGTGATGGAAGCCTTAGACGAATTTGTATTGACCAAGCCTGAAGAAGCAATAGTGAAGCCAGGCGGAGCGATCCTGATGGCGGAATATGACGGTGAAATCGCCGGCACTGTTGCATTAAGAAAGTTAGATCCGGAGACATACGAGTTTACAAAAATGGCGGTTGACGAACAATTTCGCCGAAGAGGGATCGCTGAGAAGTTGTGTTATGCGAGCTTTCAAAAAGCCAAACAGCTTGGCGCGAAACAAGTGGTCCTGTATTCAAACACAAAAAATGCAGCCGCGATCAAATTATACGAGAAGATAGGATTCAGGCATTTGCCCGTTGAGGCGGGTGTGTATAAGAGAGCGAACGTAAAAATGATCATGGAACTTGACAAGATGGAAACGCTCGTGGCTGCGCCGAACAAAGAATTAAACGATCTCATTTTTAATTGATAAAAGCAAACCAATATGGAACTACTTACTGAAATACCCGTGCGCCGGGTAACTTACTCAAGGATACAGGAAGTGAATTTCAATCGCCTTGAATTTGGAAAATATGTTTCTGACCACATGCTCGTCTGCGATTACGAACACGGCGGCTGGCATACGCCGCACATCTTGCCATATTCCAATCTTTCTTTGAGTCCGTCAACGCTGGCATTGCATTACGGGCAAACGGTGTTTGAAGGAATGAAAGGATTTCGCATGGACGATGGCCGTATTACTATATTCAGGATGGAAAGACATTATGAACGCTTTGTTCGATCTCTTGACAGAATGTGTATGCCCGCGATCCCCCGAGATATTTTTATTGAAGGACTGCAGCAATTGGTGGAACTTGATAAAGCGTGGGTGCCATTTCAACCAGCCAGCCTTTATATCAGGCCTTTTATGTTTGCCACTGAGGCCACATTTGGTGTCAAGGTTTCTGATCAATACCGCTTTATCATTTTTACGGCACCCGTACCGGCTTTATTCAACGAACCTATCAAGGTAAAAGTGGAAACGGAATATACCAGGGCTGCAAAGGGAGGAACCGGTTTTGCAAAATGCGGCGGCAATTACGGAGGTTCACTGTACGCAACTCAAAAAGCAAAGGCAGAAGGTTACGACCAGGTGTTGTGGACAGATGCCCATCAAAATAAATACATAGAAGAGTCGGGATTTATGAATGTGATGTTTGTCATCCACAACGTCCTTGTAACTCCTCCTGTTTCAGATTCAATCTTAGACGGCCTTACAAGAGATTCTTTATTAACGCTTGCAAAAGACCTTGATATTAAAACAGAAGAAAGGTCCATCTCGATCAATGAACTACAAAATGCATTTGAAAGAGGAAAATTAACCGAGGCGTTTGGAACCGGAACAGCAGCCGTGGTGGCGCCGATTAAAACTATCGGCATCAACGGAAAAGATCTTCATCTACCCGCCTATAATACCGATAGTCTTATGAATAAGCTGAAACATGAATTAGAATCTATCCGGCTTGGGTTGACAGATGACAGGCATGGATGGAACGATATTCTTTAAACCCCGCTGCGCTGATTCTCCACTGAACATTGAAAGTTGAAAATTTGAGCATTGAAAATTTAATGCGCGAACAGATCTCAATTTTTCGCGGTTAGTTCACCCAGTCAAATTCAAACGCTCAATTCTCAATGTTCATTTTATTGGACATTCCCGTATGAAGAATATTCATTCGATATGATCGCAACATGTTTAGCCAGGAATTAGTTACCTTAAAGTGTTTATCGTAAACCTTCATGGATTATTCTTGTCATCAGACGAAAACATTAGTCGAATGAAAATTTTTGTGGCCAGGATCTCATTCATTTTGCTGCAATTTATTGTCGTATGCGACGGTCACGGGCAGTCATATTCCGGAATAGTGGATACGTCCGCTCTTCCCCAGATGGGGCCTTCACATTACCAGGATGAATATGATATCGATGCCCCGGTTCATCCGGAAGCATGGGCAAAACAGAAATCCGGAATGCATGTGGCATTCGGATCGGAAGACACATTGTATTTTAGAACTGAAGTGCCTCAATTAAAAAATGAAAACACCTTATGGGATGCAACTGGTTGGCGGGGCGAAAGATTGAATGCGCAGATCGTTGTTTGGTCACCGGATACTTTACAGCAAGTTCGTTTTACAATAAGCGATTTGAAAAATGCAAAAGGAAAAGTGTTGAGTAAACAAAATCTTCAGCTCAACAAAGTTTGCTATGTACTTGCCAATTTTCCATACGGTTCACCTGAACCAAACTGTAACGGAACTCCGTATAAAAATGGTTTTCTGATGCCGGACAGGTTCGCGCCGATGGCGTCCGGTGTCGACAGGTTTGATGTTCCCGGCAAAACCGTTCGCCCGGTTTGGCTTTCATTAAATATTCCGCGTGATGCAGAAGCGGGCACATACAATGGAACGGTTGACGTGCAGTCAAAAAACGCGCACGC
>DASQJI010000678.1:0-2451 GCA_035631175.1 Parafilimonas sp. | reverse complement strand
TTACTCGTGCGATCGAGGAGACTTTATTTTTCGCGCTGGCTTCTGGGATTGATCATTTGTTTCAGAGGGCCGCCTACACCTTTTTAAAAAAATTTGCAGCGGCGTAGTGAAGAAACTATTTTTGAGTCCTGATCGCTAAATTTTTAAAAAATTAATCAACTCAATTACTGTTTATGAAAAAGTATCTTTTCGTATCCTTTGCACTATGCGTTTCATTTTTTTCGTGTAAGAAAGATTCAGAATCCCCAACGCCGCAGACTACCTTCCAATTAAAACTAAACGGCACTCTTACCACTTTCAATATCAATTCAGCAACATTAATTCGATCCACAGCAACTGACCAAAAAAGGCTTGACATCGTCGGTACTTCAGAAGATGGGCAGACGGTCTTTGTCTTAACCGTCGGTGAGGAAACAGCGTCCGGAGATGGTGTCTCAGTCGGTCAGCACGATGTACGTCTGTTTAACGACGATAACCCCGACACTCCGGAAGATGAAAGCATAGACACTGACGCATACGTAACATTATCATTTTATTCGGGCAGCACGTTAATAACAGACACATATGCAGAGAACGGTGATATCACGATCACTGGCAATGATGAAGGCGCACACACAGTGTCCGGAAATTTTCAGCAAACGCTTGCAAGCTTAACCGGCGGCACTGATTATACGATTTCAGAAGGCTCGTTTAATAACATCCAATACACTGTCGTAAATTAACGGCAAACATGTTATGATGATTAGGCCGGGCATTTGTTCCGGCCTTTTTTGTTTGACGGTTGCAGCCACGCAAACTGCACACAGAATTCAATCACTTAACGTGTTGATGCCACGTCGAATTTTTATAGTTCAACACTTGTGAAAAAGGTTGCAAGTTGCAAGTAGCACATTCCAAGCTACAAGATCCAAATAACAAGTTCCAAATAGATCTCAAATTTAAAATGAAGAAAAACAAATGGTCGATTGAACATTTCTTTTCTTCACCTTTTTGGTTCTTGATTTTTTTTTGTTTTTGATTCTTGATTTTTGGTTCTTGACTTTCTTTTTTTTGATTCATGGCCCACTAATTTTGTCTTCCGTTTTTTGATTCTTGGTCTTTGATTTTTGGAATTTTTGTTCTTCTCTTCTTTGCTTCTTGATTTTTGGTTCTTGCATTTTTTACTTCCTTGGTTCTTACAATTTGATTGCCGTTTGTTTAGATTTTTTATATTTGGTAACTGCTCGCTTGCCGAACAGCACATCTTCTCACCTGTAAATTGTTTGCCATGAAAAAAAATCTACTGATCGCACTTGCTACGTTATTCGTTGCAGGTTTTTTTGTTTATTATGGTTGTCAGAAAATTAGTGACGCCTCATCCAGGTCCGGATCGCAAAGCGCGTCTGATGCGTCGCTGGCAACCACACCGATACAAGTATACGGTGTATGGCATGCTGGCAATGATGCCTGTACCTGGGCCACCGTTCGCACCGTTACTGAATTCGACTCAAAAAATCATTGGCTCATCGATCGGGGTGATGGAAGCGGAAAGCCGTCGGTGAATGTGGTGATATTGAGTTTTGTGAACCCCTTGAAGCTGTTGAATCAAACGAATGATGCCGGAACTGTAAACGGTGTGCCGAAAGGTATGACCTCCGATATTGTCAACTATTTTAAGAGCAGAGGCATCCGCGTCATGCTGTCCATCGGCGGTATCACTTTCGTAAAAGACTGGAATACCGCGCTTGCCCAAAACGGAACACTGCTGGGATCGAGGGCGGCCGCTCTTGCAACAAACCTCGGCGTTGGGATCGAAATTGATTATGAAGAAAATTCAAGTCCCAACCTTACCGGCCTTCAAAACTTCATAACTGCATATCGGGCCGTTCATCCTTACGATGCAACGGGAAATGATCAAACGGCGAGGCTTACCATCGATTTAGCGGCTGGTGATCGTTGGCTCATCGGCATTTGTCAGAAAGCCACCGCTGATTGGCTGAAGACCAATGCTCCGGTACTCGATTATGCAAACGCGATGGTGCCTTCGCGGCAGCCGCGCAGTGCTTCCGATGCGATTGCCAACTGGCAGGAACATGTAGATGGCAAACCTCAATATGCGCCGCCTATTCCGCCACTCGCGCCAGCGAAATTTACTGGCAGCTTATGGCTCACCGGCAGCAAAATTTTGCCGGAGTGCACCGATTTTAATAATTCACTTCAGAAGAGCACAGGCAGTTATGTGCAATCAGTTGCGCCCAATGGTGCAGGCACAACGCCCGGCATGTTAGGATATATGTTCTGGGCTGCTGAGTGTGAAGGGACGAGAACTGTTTGCACTACGCCGCCCAATTCGTGCGAACAAGGCATTGGTGCCGGCGCTGCATTTTATAATATTCCGATACCAATGACCGCGCTGAGGCAACAGTAAGAAATTGACGTTCATGTGTGAAACTGCCGTGCCCTCGTTGATCC
>DASQJI010000677.1:0-3818 GCA_035631175.1 Parafilimonas sp. | reverse complement strand
TTTAGTTGATGGGTATTTGAATGTTAAATACAGATCCTTCACCTTCTTTCGTCTCCACTTTTATTTCACCGCCATGTGCTTTAATGATATCATAACTTAAGCTTAATCCCAACCCTGTTCCTTCGCCAGTTGGTTTTGTGGTGAAGAATGGTTGAAAGATTTTATCAATGATATTTTGCGGAATGCCGTTGCCATTATCTGTAACTTTTATTTCCACTTTGTTATTCAATTTTTTTGTGATTACTATGACTGTGGGAACGTATATATTATCTTCAGTTTTCGCCTTTTTTCGGAAGTTCAATAATGAATTCACTTCCTTCACCTTCTTTGGTTTCCACCTTTATGTCACCGCCATGTGCTTTGATAATGTCATAACTTAGACTTAATCCCAATCCTGTTCCCTGTCCTGTTGGTTTGGTTGTAAAGAATGGCTGAAAAATTTTATCAGCGATACTCTGTGGAATGCCGGGGCCGTTATCTGCAACTCGAATTTCAACCTCACCCCGGCGCTCTCCAATAGGGAGGGAGGAGCAACGCTTCGTAGTAACTGAAACGGTTGGTTTGTATGGCTGTTCACCTGACAGGTTCGAAGATCCTGTAAGGTCTTTTTGTTTTTGCATCACGGCGTAAAAAGCGTTGTTGTACAAATTCAACAGCACTCTTCCTATATCCTGGGGCACGAGGTTTATATTTTCAAGGGATGTATCAAAATTCGTTTCAAGGTTTGCATTGAAACCTTTGTCCCTTGCGCGCATGCCATGATAGCTCAATCGTAAGTATTCATCGCATAACGCATTGATATCGGTTGGTTCTTTTTTTCCTGTGCTTGTCTTTGAATGCTGCAGCATACTTTTTACAATCGCATCTGCACGTTTGCCATGCTGAAGGATCTTCTGTTCATTATCTTTTATGTCATCAGCGATTTCAGTTGCCAGTTGCAGGTTGCCGGTTGCCAGTTCTGCCTTCAATTCATCAACCAGCTCTTTGTTCACCTCGGAAAAATTATTCACGAAATTCAACGGGTTCTGAATCTCATGTGCAATGCCTGCTGTGAGCTCTCCAAGCGAAGCCATTTTTTCTGATTGGATGAGTTGAGCCTGCGTGGATTTTAAGTCATGTAATGATGTTTCCAGTTCCGCTGATTTCTCTTCCAGTTGAATCGTTCTCTGGCTCACTTTTTCTTCGAGTATTTTCTTCTCGAGCCTCAGTTTCCTGGAACGATACGCAATAAACCACGATACCGCGCCAATAAAAGCAAGCACGTACAAACTAAACGCCCACCACGTTTCCCACCACGGTGGACGAATTGTAAAACTGTAGTCGAATTCTTGGCTCCAGTAACCATCAGCATTCACGGCCTTTACCTTAAAAGTATAGCTGCCATATGGCAAATTCACATAAGGTGCTTCGGTACGGTTTGTAAGGCCGCTCCAATTTTCGTCTAACCCTTCTAACTTATATTGGTACTTTACCTGGTGAGGAGACTTGGGTGTAATACCAATAAAATTAAAAGTAAGATTGTCGTTGTTGTAGGGTAAACTTAAATTTTCCGGAATATTATACCATCTAGACAGGGTGTCAAATTCAAAATGGCCAACCCTTACTCCGTTCCCTAATACAAGGCTTGTATCTTTTTTTCCTTGAAGATTGTGCCATGGAATGTTTTCGTTAAACAATGCAATATTGGTTAATTGAATTGTTGGTGGGATTGTATCTATTTTGTCCCCGTCAGGATGGAGTGCATTAACTCCCTCTCGTGTGCCGATCCATATAGTGCCATTTTTATCTTCAAAAATAGATTGCCTGTTACACCCTAATCCTAAAAAGCCATCTTCAAAGAAATAAGATTTAAACAAGACATCTCCTGCCATATGGCTGTTTGGGTGTTCAGTAAATCCGCTCCTGGCAGCGGAGGCACTAGCAGACAACCGCGATAAAGAGTTTAAACTTAATTTACTTAAACCTGAGGCTGTACCACACCAAAGATTTCCGGTCCTGTCTATGAAGATGCTCGAGACGGCATTACTAGCCAGGCCTTCTTTCGTTGTAAAATATGTAAACGTTTTGCCATCATATCTCGACACACCTTCGTCCGTCGCTATCCAAATGTTTCCTGAGCTGTCTTCGGTAATACCCTGGGCAACATTTTCTATTGAGCCCTCTTTTGCGGTAAAATGAGTGAAAGTTCTTCCATCATATTTCGTTATGCCACCTGTTTCGTCGCCGATCCAAATATTTCCTTTACTGTCTGCCAGCATACTTACCACATTGTTATTGTTTAATCCCTGCGCCGCAGTGTAATGGGTAATTCGCGTGCCATCAAATTCATAAACGCCGCTGCCCCGGGTGCCAAACCAAAGATTCCCGTTACGGCCGGTCAAAATATTGAGAACTTCACCTCCGGGGAACTGGTCGATAAAATTTGTAAACGTTTTGCCATCAAATGCCGATACACCTCCCCACCAGGAGCCGAACCAAAGATTTCCTGACTTATCTTCATGAATGCTCTCGACATTTGGAAAGGTTAGCCCTTCTTTTTGCGTGTAATGCGTAAAATTTTTACCATCATAGCTTGACACGCCTGCGGTAGTGCCAAACCAAAGATTTCCAGACTTATCCTGAAAGATGCTTCGAACATCCGCGTCATTCAAGCCTTCCTTACTTGTATAATGTGTAAAGGTGCTGCCATTGTATTTTGATACACCATCTTCAGTGCCAACCCAAAGTCCTCCTGACCTGTCTTCCAAAAAGCATTTAACCTTATTATTGATAAGGCCCTCCGCTTCAGTAAAATCCGTAAAATATCTACCGTCAAATTTTGAAACACCGCCGCCAGAAGTGCCGAACCAGAGATTTCCGGATCTGTCTTCAAAGATGCATGATACATTATTAAAACACAGACCCTCTTTTTCTGTATAATGAGTAAAACTTCCGCCATCCCGATCTAATCGGGATACACCGCCAGAAGTGCCGAACCAGAGATTTCCGGATCTGTCTTTAAAGATGCTCGTGACCCAATTTTCACAACTTTCACACAGACCTTCTTTTCGTGTATAATTCGTAAAAGATTTATCATCATATTTTGATACACCATTAGGAGTAGCGAACCAAAGATTTCCTGACTTGTCCTCTAAAATGCTCGCGACTCCGGAGCCAGCCAAGCCTTGTTTTTCTGTGTACTGTGTAAAATTCTTTCCGTCATATTTCCATACTCCTGTATTATCGGCACCGAACCATATATTTCCTGATCTGTCTTCTAAAATACATGCGACAGCATCATTAGTGAAACCCTCTCTTTCGCCAAAATTTGTAAAATTTTTACCATCGTATTTCGATACACCCCAACCGCCAAACCAAACATTTCCCGACCTGTCTTCGAAGATGCATTGAAGTTCATTGCTGATCAATCCTTCCTTTTGTGTGAAGTAGGCAAAATTTTTACCGTCATATCGCATTGCACCGCCCTCCCAGGTGGCAAACCAGATATTTCCATTCTTGTCCTGGAGAAGAGATGTTACTGCTGAGTTGCCTCTTAGTCCCTGTTGTTTTGTGAAAGAAATGAAGCTCTGCGGATTTTGATCTTTACTGGTTGGGTCACCGGCAACCACCACTTCAGGAATCCCGGCAGGGAAAGGCTTGATGATAGCGGGCGTTATTTTCGGAAGAGAAAATGAATCTTTACCAGGAGTGCAAATTTTTGGTGCTCCTGCTATTACTGTTCTGGGAATTCCTGCGAGATGGATGTTAGTGGGGACAGGAACCACAGTTGGTTTACCAGCAGTGACAACTTTTAGTTTCCCTATGGGGACTGATTGAGG
>DASQJI010000676.1:0-6085 GCA_035631175.1 Parafilimonas sp. | reverse complement strand
AACGTCAAGAGTTGAAGGAATTGGCCCGCAGCAATACGGAACGCGCAGTCTGCTTGGCAAAAAATTTGTCGACATCGAAGAAAAATATGAATTGCCGCAAACTAGTGAAGGGTTTGGTGAAGAAGGAGAGGAGGCGGGTACAGAAGAATCAGCAGACCAAGCTTTGGATGAAGGAAGTGCTGATGAACAGGAAGAAGAGATATAATCGATCGAATATTAACGGCATAAAATTCTGAGCTCATACATCGATAACCTCGTGTTTCTTTGAGCGAACAATGCAAATCCTCATCACCGGCGCAAACGGATTTCTCGGCCAGCATTTATCTGTTTATCTAAAGCAAAAAGATTTCGACGTTATCTCGACCAGTCGTGGCGAATGCCGCATCCCTTCCAGCTTTAATGTTCCATACTATCCTGCAGAGTTAACGCAGCGCTCCGATGTTGAACAATTAGTATCGGCAACGAAGCCCGATGTGATCATTCACTCGGCCGCGATGAGCAAACCTGACGAATGCGAAACGGATCGTGAAAAATGTATTTTATATAACGTGTCTGCTACACAGTTCTTGTTGACAGCATTTGAAAGAACTGCAAACACAAATTCACATTTCATCTTTACTTCAACCGATTTTGTTTTTGGCGAAGGCGGACCGCACAGCGAAAATGATGTTCCCGAACCCATAAATTTTTACGGTGAAAGTAAACTGATGGCTGAAAAATTACTTGCCGAAACGTCGGTCGTTTGCACGATCGTTCGCCCTGTATTCATGTATGGTCCTGTTTGGAGCGGAGTGCGATCCAGCTATCTGCAACAGGTTAAAAATGCTCTTCAGCAGAACCAGCCTATCAAAGCTGTCAGCGATCAGCTCCGCACGCCTACCTATGTTTATGATGTATGTAAAGGGATCGAAGCGATCATCGTTCACAAACAAGCGGGTGTTTATCACCTGGCCGGAAGAAATGTTTTGTCCCCCTATCAAATGGCATTAAGTGTCGCCCACTATTTTCACCTTGACAGCTCGTTAATTCAAGAAGTTACTTTGAACAGTTTTTTCGAAGCTGCCCGCCGGCCTTTGCGTTCAGGGTTGAAAATTGCGAAAGCAGAGGAAGAACTTGGCTATGACCCGGTAACTTTTGAAGAAGGTATCAAACTCACGTTCAGCCATTGACTTCTTTCCATTGTAAATAAAAATAACCTTCACCGTCGGCGTCTTGCAGCGTCGTCAAAAGCCTGTCTTGACAGAAAAGCATCAATCTTGGTAACTTTTTTGCAGAACTTCCTCAAAAGGCAGCGCATGAAGAAGAAGTTAACCCTGAAAGGCATTTGGGGATTGCTGAGAGATTCTTTCAGTGGATTTGGCCAGGACAACGTGACTAAACTCAGCGGCTCGCTGGCTTACTATACTGTATTTTCTTTGGGACCGCTGCTCGTAGTGATCATTTCGTTATGCGGAATATTTCTCGGCAGGGAAGCTGTAGAAGGAAAAATATTTTCAACCCTGGACCAGTTTGTCGGACACGATACGGCCTTACAACTTCAGCAAATCATAAAAAATGCTTTTGTCGGCGGTAAAGGCACACTTGCTGCCATCATCGGCATTATCACTTTGCTCATTGGCGCCACCACGGTTTTCGGAGACATACAAGACTCCATTAATCGCATTTGGGGATTGAAACCAAAGCCGAAGAAAAGCTGGCTAAAAATGTTGCAAAACCGGTTCATGTCATTTTCAATTATCGTAAGCCTGGGTTTCTTGCTGCTCGTTTCTTTGGGCGTTTCTGCAATTATCGAAGCTCTCAGCAACCGGCTTAAAGCGGCGTACCCTGATGTAACCGTAGTCGTGTTTTATGTTGTTGATCTTGTTTTGACATTGATCGTTACAACTCTAATATTCGCCGTCATCTTCAAGGTATTGCCGGACGCAAAGATCAAATGGAAAGATGTGATGGCAGGTGCAATCGCCACGGCATTGCTGTTCATGCTGGGCAAATTTGGCATTTCATTTTACATTAGTAAAAGCAATGTCGGTACAACGTACGGAGCGGCCGGATCATTAGTGATCTTACTCCTCTGGGTTTATTATTCAGCCATCATACTTTATTTCGGCGCCGAGTTTACCAAGTCGTACGCGCTAAAGTATGGAGACGAAATTCATCCGAGCGAGTATGCGGTCACCATGAAGCAGGTGGAAGTGGAAACGGGAAAGCAGTCTGTTCAAGACAAGGAAGCGGCAAATCCGCAGGTGAAAATGAAAGCGCCGAAGTAATTAAAAGAAAAATATTCACTCTAGCGTTGAATCCTAACTCCCTAACTTAAATCCTAAATTCTCATTTGCTATCTCATTGAAAACGCGGCATAATGCGCTGCGCCAAGTAAAGGCAGTTTTTGATTTAGGATCACATACACCGGGACTTGTTCAAGCAATGGCTTCATGCGGCCGCTGTCGATGAAATTTTTTATCCATTCTTCTTGCTGCAGTACGGATAATATTTTCGGGGGAATGCCGCCGCCAAGATAACATCCTCCGGTCGCTTTCAATTTTAAAACGAGGCTCGCAGCCTCAGTGGCGAGGTAGCGGCTGAACAATTGAAGTGTTTCCACGCATACTGCTTCATTTTGATGCAGAGCAGCATTACTAATCACTGCTGAAGGATCTCCGTCTTTCATTTCATCAGTCAGCCATGCAGGAACCCTTTTTCGCTGAACCGTTGTCAGGAAATTAAAAATGGCGTGAATACCCGGACCACTTACCACGCGCTCCCAGCTTACGTGACCGAACTGCTGCTGCAAAAAACGATACAATTCAATATCCTGCTCTGTACGCACCGCAAAATCGCTATGCCCTCCTTCAGCTGCGAAAGGATGATAAGCATTTCCGTCCCAATATAATCCGGCTTCACCCAGTCCTGTGCCAGGAGAGATCAATGCGATATTTCCCTCCGCCGAAACGGACTTAGAATTGAGCGCAACAATCTCATTGCTTTGAATTGCTGATAGTCCGTAGGCGGTTGCTTCAAGATCATTTAGAAAAGCAATAGGCACCTTTAAAGCCGTGCTCATTGCATCGCTGTCGAGTTGCCAGCTCAGATTCGTTAGCTTAACTTTTCCATGAAGTACGGGCCCGGCAACAGCAACACAAATTCTGTCGGGCCATTCACTGGCAGCAAATTGAATAATGATGTCAGCAAGTGAATTGTATTCGTGTGAAATATAACGCGCTTCCCGAAGTTGCGTCACGCCTTTTTCATCCGCGCGAAACAGCGCCATATTGGTTTTCGTACCCCCCGCATCACCCGCAATGATCGTCACTGTTTTGTTTTCGGGATGATGTTCTTCATGTGTGAACGCGAGCGGAATAAGTGGCTTAACAGGCATGGCAATAGAATATGTCGCTAAGGTAAAGACCGACATAACGGCCGGGCGTTTTGAACCAAAAAAAATTTTGGATCACCAGGTTTTTTATTTAGATTTATTGAGGCTTTGATGTTTTGAAAGGAACACTATCTCTTAAGACGGCACTGCGTATTTCCCAAATTCTTTCAGTAATCTGTATCTGCCTGAGCCCCGGGCCTTAAAAAAAGCAAAATCAATTAAGAGGCGATGTGGATTGCTGGAATTATTCGGTAAGAATACATATGCTCTGCGGGTGATCAACCGGCCGCTCCGCAGAAATAGCAAGAAAATTTATCGGTAGTAACATGTCGTCGCGATGCATCGTGGCGAACAGGAATTTGGTACGCGGATTGAAGCAAGAATCTGCAACCCCTGGGACTTCGATATCTGCCCACAACTCCACCATCCCGGATGGAGCTTTCTGATGTTGAAGGACTTCTGCTGCAAAACAAGATCAAACAGTTTACATACCGCTTCAAATCTATTTGTATGAAAACAACTCACGTTATTGTATTTGCAATCGTCGCATTTGCAGGCTGCACCAAAAAGGAAAGTAATCCGGTAATATCGGAAGGGGTCAACAACAATATTTCTCTCGGCGTGGATACAGTAAAAGGTCCGCTTACCGATCTTGGCCCTGGCACTTATATGGGTTTTACTGGCGGCTTATATCCGGGTGGAACTAATTATCCAACGCTTCAATATAAAAAGGATCTGAAGAACTTTGCTTCTAGTATTAGACCATTGAATGGAAATGGTGCGATAGATTCAGCAGCAGGTAAGATCGTTTTCATTTCTTTAGGCGGCAGCACCAGCGGTCACATGATGCGCGTTTTAAAAGAAAAAACGATCTACGATACAACTACGAACCCCTTTTTGAAATTACTGAACTGCTCAGACGGCTATGGGGTTGCATCATTTCAAAGCATCGCAAACCCGGCCGATTCTTATTGGGATCATGTTTTCAACGTGATCGTTTCAAGTCACATGTTCCCCGCGCAGGTCCAGGTGATCTATATAGAAACAGAAGATTCTTCACAAGTCGTGAGCTTTCCGGACCGGCCGAACCTTGTAAAGGATGACATCGAAGCGGCAATGCGAACATGCAAATCGAAGTTTCCAAACCTGAAGTTGGTTTATTTTCTTGGCAGAACAACTACATTCCCCGATAGCACGAATCAGCTCACACAGGTTACAAATATCGAACCTTGCCCATATTATAATGGTTGGGCTATCAAGTTTGCAATTGAGGACCAGATCAACGGTGTAACGGGGACGCAGTACAAAGGAGCCGGCACTGTGGCTCCTCTAATGACCTGGGGATGGTATGAATGGGCAAATGGAACGGATGTTCCGCGGCAAGATGGCTTTGTTTGGCAGGAAAGTGACACGAAGGATGGCCTTCATGCGACGACCGCAGGAGAAGATACGCTCTCTAACCGCTTTAAGAATTTTTTGTTGACCGACAAATTTGCGAGCATTTGGTATAAGAAAAAGACCGGGAAGTGAAATTCTTTTTGTGGTAACATGGTGAGTATTATACCATAAAAAAAATGTTTACGAAAAAGGCTGTGGATTCATAAAAAAAGTTTTGGAAAATCAGATTGCTTTTCTAAATTTATTGCGGGAATTTTCTTTTGCCAGGAACTAACTGTAATTCGTATTCCAGATCTATAAGCCCGATATTCATTTCTGCTGTCAGTAAACCTTCTAATTGTCCTTGACAACGCTTTGCGCCAGTTGTTTGTGGAATTTTTTGGGGCGCATTATCAGGAACGTTGAAAAAATTATTTATGAAACCAGCTCCCACCTTTATGCATCCCGTTCATAAGACAATCACGATGCGCTCGAGATTAAACCGGATCTCACCCTTCTTACTGCTTGTTCTTTTCCTTGTTTTCTGGTCCTGCTATGGATTCTTCACGGATGCGGACACAATCACGTTGGCAAAGATCATCTTGCTTCCTTTCATGATCGTTAATCTGTTGCTCGCCGACTTTGCTGTATGGAATTATTATGAAGGACGAAAGAAACCGTTGATCTGGATTATAGAAAGCGTCCTGGCAGCGGCGATCCTTTATTGGTTTATTTGATCTCCTGGTATCCACAGCGCTTTCATTCCAAAATCTCTTCGCCTACCGACCTGTCCCAGCTCAGGGAAAATGTCCCGGCGCATAGAAGATTTCCCTCTTCGTTAAAACAACTGTGATTGTCGGTCACAATTGTTGCAGCACCAACAAATTCAAACCAAGGCAGCTCGTTCACACAACAGAACTAAAAATACTCATAACGAGAAATGACAAGTTAAAAATTGTTAAAGAGCAAGGAAATGCGGAATGTTTTAAGACGCCCAACCGATCTTGCCGCAGAATTGTATATCGAACTTGATAGAGCGTAAGAGTTGCAGGAACATTTCGTAAAGATTATAAGACGATCAAGCGCTTGCAGACTCTCGCAGCGCAATATGGACTATGACGAAAACACCACCTCCGTTACCGCGCGAACTGGTAAAAGCCGGGCCTGGCCTTGCTGCGCAAAACAGGAAATTTCTTTATTTGCTCACCGTAGCTTGTTTTTTAATAACAGGCGGCATCTTGTGGGATATCTCCTGGCATCAATCCATCGGACGCGATAGGTTTCTCACGCCACCACATATTGTTGTTTACCTCGGAGCTATCCTGGGGGCATTAT
>DASQJI010000675.1:0-27928 GCA_035631175.1 Parafilimonas sp. | reverse complement strand
CGGTGCAGCCATATTTGCGTATGAAGTGAGCGATCCAAAACGGTACGGTGTCGTGGAATTCAACGAAGAATTTAAAGCGTTGTCCATTGAAGAAAAACCCGAAGACCCGAGATCATCGTATGCAGTTCCGGGCCTTTATTTCTATGATAATGAAGTTGTCTCCATCGCAAAAAAGATCGATCCTTCACCGCGCGGTGAATACGAAATAACTGACGTAAATAAAGTATACCTTAAAAAAGGAAAGCTGCATGTTGGTGTGATGAATCGCGGTATCGCCTGGCTTGATACGGGAACTTTTGAATCACTGAGTGATGCTAGCGAATTTGTAAGAGTGATCGAAAAAAGACAGTCGCAAAAGATCGGGTGCATTGAGGAGGTCGCCTACCGCATGGGTTTTATTGACCACGCACAATTGATGAAGCTTGCCGATTGTTATTCAAAGAGTGGATATGGTGCTTATTTGAAAAAAATAAAGTAAAAATATCAAGTCTTGAATGGAACGTCCCGCAAAAAAACGGGACGTTTTTATTATACCGCAAAAAAAATGTCCCGGGTGGGACATTTATCGGTAAAAATTTTTTCTTAAGATCCATTACCCGAGCCCTGGCTTTCACCGCCGTTTCCAGTTTGTTCAGCCACTGCGGCTTGCATATCATTTGAACTTTGAGGTGGCGCTGCCGGTGCAGCCTTCTTCGCAGCTGCCTTTTTAGGCGCCGCTTTCTTCGCAGCCTTTTTAGGAGCAGCTTTCTTGGGTGCGGCCTTCTTTGGTGCGGCTTTCCTGCCAGCCTTCTTGGCAGCTTTCTTTGGTGCGGCTTTTTTCGCAGCTTTTTTCGGAGCAGCCTTCTTTACTGCTTTTTTAGCTCCCTTTTTTGAAGCAGCTTTTTTGGGTGCGGCCTTCTTTGCGGATTTTTTAGAAGCGGCCTTCTTTGGTGCGGCTTTCTTTGCCGATTTTTTAGACGCCGCTTTTTTCGGCGCAGCCTTCTTTGCTTTTTTATTTGCTTTTGCCATGGATGAGTGGTTTTCTTTTTTATAGAAATAAGGTTGTTAAGTTAAAACTGTTTTATGAATTACAACAGCGCTTTGCAAAAAAAATTTAAATCATGAAAAAAAATTCCGAACAAAATTCAACTCGTGTGATTCGTCGCGTCCCAAACACACTAACATCTGCCAGAGGCTTGTTCAATTTGCAAAACCGATGTATCGCCCCCCTTTTCATCGGCCTCATAAACTTGCAGATTTCGAACAGCGGTCTACTATTTGTATGTTTACTTGAGGAAATCATTTATAGATGGATAAAAAGACTATCGTCCTGGGCGCATCTCCTAACCCGTCGCGGTATAGTTATCTTGCTGTTAACCGGCTCATAGCGCACGGTCATGATGTTGTTGCGATCGGCAGGAGGAATGGCCGCATAAATGGAACTAACATTATAACCGACCACCCGATGATTGAAGGCGTTGATACCATTACGTTGTACTTAAATGCTCAAAATCAAAAGCAGTATTATGACTATATACTCTCGCTCCACCCGAAACGAATAATTTTTAACCCAGGAGCTGAAAATGATGAATTGGCAAGTATGGCAGCACAACATAATATTGAGCCAATGGAAGCCTGCACACTGGTCTTGCTGAGCACTGGTCAGTACTAACAATGAACCGCCGCTCTTCGGTGGTTCTCTCTCTCAAATACCTTCAGGCATAATAACATTTGGATAAACTATCTATCGTTAGTTTTGCGGGCACAAATTTGCGTATGAACAAACTTGAAAATTTTGCCCATGGAAAATGGATATCCGGCGATGGCGATGGACAAGTGCTCAGTGATGCGATAACTGGCGAACCGATCGCGGTAGCTACCTCAAAAGGCATCGACTTCAAGGGCATGATTGACTTCGCCCACAGCGTAGGTAATCCAAATTTGCGCAACCTCACATTTCATGAGCGAGGACGCATGTTGCGTGCACTGGCGTTGCACCTTCGGGATCACCTGGACAAGTTTTATGCGATCTCCTATAAAACAGGCGCAACAAAAGCAGATAGCTGGATCGATATCGAAGGCGGCATTGGAAATTTATTTTCTTACGCATCGCTGAGGCGAAAATTTGCGAATGAAATTTTTGCGGTCGACGGAGAAGGCATTAACCTAAGTAAGAATAATACGTTCATGGGGCATCACATTTTGTTGCCTAAAGAGGGCGTGGCCATACACATCAACGCTTTCAATTTTCCGGTATGGGGCATGCTGGAAAAAGTTGCCGTAAACTGGCTGGCGGGCGTTCCCGCGATCGTAAAACCTGCGACCATCACAAGCTATTTAACGGAAGCGGTAGTTAAAGAGATAATTGCGTCAGGAATTCTACCTCAAGGTGCGTTACAACTGATTTGTGGTAATGCAGGCGACCTGCTCGACCACGTCACTTCCCAGGATGTGATAACATTCACCGGGTCTAAGTCAACCGCATTAAAACTAAAAGCTCATGAAAGAATACTCACCGAGTCTGTTCCGTTCAATATGGAGGCCGATAGCCTCAATTGTATTATACTCGGCGACGATGTGGCGCCTGCCGACCCGGAATGGGATATTTTTATAAAAGAAATAAGAAAGGAAATGACTGTGAAAGCCGGACAAAAGTGCACCGCGATACGGAGGATCTTTGTGCCTGAAAACAAGATCGAAGATGTATGGAAAACGCTAAGCCGGTCGCTTTCTCAAACTACGATTGGCAACCCGTTGAATGAAAAGGTTAGGATGGGTTCTTTGGCCGGACAAAGTCAGCGGGAAGAAGTAAGGGGGCAAGTGCAAAAACTGTTGGCATCGTCGCAACTTTTGTATGGCTCATTAGACAGCGTTGAAGTGATTGATGCTGATTCAAAAAAAGGAGCTTTTCTTTCACCTTTATTGTTGATGAATGAACAACCCTTTGCAACAACTGACGTTCATGAAGTAGAGGCGTTCGGACCGGTAAGTACGATCATGCCATATGCCACGCTGGACGATGCGATTGCTTTGAGTAAGATGGGAAAGGGTTCATTGTGCTCGTCGATAGTGACGGCCAGCGATAGAATTGCTAAAGCTTACGTGCTGGGCGCCGGAACACATCACGGAAGGATATTGATATTGAACAGAGATTGCGCGAAGGAAAGCACGGGGCACGGCTCACCTTTACCTATGCTGATACACGGCGGGCCGGGACGCGCTGGCGGCGGAGAAGAAATGGGCGGCGTTCGCGGCGTGAAGCATTACATGCAACGCGTAGCGATCCAGGGATCTCCGACTAGTATTACCGCGATAACGCAGATTTATCAGCAAAACGCGAAAGGGAATGAAACGGCTGTTCATCCGTTCAAAAAATATTTCGAAGAATTAAACATTGGCGACCAGGTCGTGACAGAAAAAAGGATGATCACGAGTGAAGACATCGACAAGTTTGCCGACATCAGCGGAGATCATTTTTATGCGCACATCAAAACGACCGATTTCAGCGGTACCATGTTTGAGCGCCAGGTTGCGCACGGATATTTCATTATGAGTGTCGCCGCCGGTTTATTTGTCGATAGCTATGAAAAGAATCCTGTATTGTTGAACTATGGGATCGATGAGTTGCGATTCACAAAACCTGTGTATCCGGGCGCTGAGATTTACATTCGTTTTACATGCAAAGAAAAGATCCCGCAGGAAAAAAGAGAAGAAACTGACATCGAAAGAGGCATCGTAAAATGGCTGGTCGAAATGATCGATGACACCAATGAGCACGTGGGCGTAGCGACGATATTGACCATGGTGGCTAAGAGAGAAAAGAGTTAAAGGCGGGCCGAATTCTCAACAGGGCATTTGGCAATCACGTAGAAGTCGATTTTATGAAACAGGGAATTCATCGGGTATTTAATAATTTTGTGAGGGAATAGGCGAAAGCATGATTAGGTTCTCCTAATCCTCTTCTACTCTTTTGATCTCTTAGCTATTAACCGCATCGTATGGTACACCAAATACAAGAAGGCTACGTAAAAACCGAAACACACTATGGTGTTACAATAATTGAGTTTTATCATCCGCAAAGCAATTCATTGCCGGCAAAAATTTTGAATGAGCTGGCGTTGGAAATTCATTTTGCCGGAGAGCACGATGAATCCAAAGTGATCATCCTTCAAAGCGGAGGTGAAAAGGTTTTTTGTGCAGGTGCGTCGTTCGACGAGCTGCTGGCGATAAGAAACGAAGCAGAAGGAATCAAATTTTTTAGCGGATTTGCTAATGTGATCAACGCCATGCGCAAATGTCCGAAACTCATTATTGGGCGCATTCATGGTAAATGTGTTGGCGGCGGTGTTGGTCTTGCTGCCGCCTGCGACTACGCAATCGCAGTGGAAACTGCAGACATCAAATTGAGTGAATTAGCTTTGGGCATCGGTCCTTTTGTAGTTGGCCCGGTTGTCGAAAAAAAGATAGGTGCTTCCGCGTTTAGCCAGCTTGCGATCGACGCGGGAACATGGCGCAACGCTGACTGGGCAAGGCGAAGAGGATTGTATGCCGAAGCACATTCAACCCTGGAAAGTGTGGATGAGGCCGTTCGACGCTTGTCATCTTCGCTCATACATTATAGCCCGCAGGCCATGGCGGAGTTGAAGAAAATTTTCTGGAAGGGTACGGAACATTGGGAGCAACTGCTCCACGAAAGGGCCGCTATCAGTGGTAAACTTATACTCACCGATTTCGCCAAAAACTTTATCCGCGATTTCAAGGCAAAACAGGCAGCACAGAAAAATGTGTAATGCACTAAACCGGTTCGATAAGTCAACCTTCCATTCTTTTTGCGATGTTCTTTCGGCAAGGGATGCTGACCTGGCAGCGGTTATTAAACGCTATGGTTATCCTCCCATGTGGACGCGAGCCGCATCGTTCCCCACACTCATCCAGATAATTCTTGAACAGCAAGTTTCACTTGCGAGCGCAAAGGCTGCATTTTCACAGCTCACGAAAAAGATCGGAGTTGTAACGCCCGTCAAATTCCTGAAGCTTTCGGATGAGGAATTGAAGGCATGCTATTTCAGCCGGCAAAAAATCATTTATGCAAAGGAACTCGCAAGCGCAGTAACAGGAGGGCGACTTTCATTCAATAAATTAAAACGGCTCCCGGTGGATGAGATCCGCCAAAATCTTAAAACAATAAAGGGCATTGGCGACTGGACAGTTGATATTTTCTTGATGATGTGCCTGCAACACACCGACATATTTCCTGCCGCAGATATTGCGTTGATCAAAAGCGTGAAAGAAGTTAAGGATCTGCCGGCTCAACTATCAACGAAAGAAGTTTTGTCGATCGCAGAAAACTGGAGGCCACTTCGCACGATCGCAGCATATATACTCTATCACGCTTATCTCTCAAAACGTAACAGGGTCGGTTGATTTTTACAATCGAAGAAAAGTTGCATCAAACTTTGAAGTATCCGTTTCGAATTGCGTACAGCACCAGGCCGATACGGGAAGGAGTATCGATCTTTTCAAACAGGCTGCTCCGCAAAGCTTCTGCGGCCCGCAGAGAAATATTCATTTCATCGGCGATCTCCTTGTAAGACTTTTCACTGCAACAAAGTTTTAAAAAAGCTATTTCCTTTTCGGACAAACTGTTTTTGTGTATTGATTCAGGCGGTTCCCGCAGAATGTTCAGCATCTGTCCGGATACAACATCGTTTAAAAAGAAACCTTTATTCATTACTTCATCAAGTGCCTGCCGCAAAACATGCGGCTTTGAATCCTTCAATATGAAACCTCTAACGCCTTCGCGCAGCATTCGGATAACCGCTTCTTCTTTATCAACCATAGACAGCACCAGGACCTTAATATCCGGCGCATTTTCATTTATCCATTTTGCTGTTTCAAATCCATCCATAACCGGCATCGAAATATCCAGCAACACAACATGCGGGCGTTTATGCGTCTCAAGTTGCTGAATGAAATGCCGGCCGTTATCAGCTTCAAATACCACGTTGTATCCATCGAAAGAATCAATGACAGCCGAAAGTCCGTTTCGCAGTAACACGTGATCATCGACCAGGCTTACATTAATCATGCACTTACTTTTTGGTCATGTCGAACCGCAATATCCACGCTGGTTCCCTCACCTGATCTGGAATTTATCGTACAAATTCCGTGGATGAGATCACACCGCTTTTTGATATTCCCTAAACCGATACCAGTATTTACTTTGTCGAGAGTTTCGGGGTTAAAGCCTGTACCATCGTCCTTGATGTGGATGGAGGTTTGCTGCTCATTAGAAGCCAAGGTAACGTTTATTTTACTTGCCTTTGCATGTTTAATAATGTTGTTCAGGATCTCCTGGACCATCCTGAAAATTATCGTGTTCACCTCTTTTGAAAACTGCGGCGTAAAGGAGTCATACTTGAAAAAGCATTTCATCTTCGTAATGCGTTCAACCATGCGCAGCTCGTTTTGAATAGCATTTTGTAAACCTATTTCCGATATTTTTTCACCACTCAGGCTTCGGCTGATATCCCTGAGGTCAGACAGCGCTTTGCCCAGAAGCTCTTCGGTTACATTTATCTTTTCCGCCGATTGTCCAACATTCTCTAGCGAATTGAGGTTGAGTTTCGCCAGGCTTAGCACCTGCCCTATATTATCGTGGATTTCCTGGCTGATATTGCGGAAGGTTTGTTCCTGGATCTCCAATTGCGACTGTAATAAAGTTCTTTCATACTGGATGGTAAGCTCATGCATTTCCTGCTGATGCGTGATCCGCCGGCGATGTAGCTGCAACATCATCAAATAAAAAAAAATTACAAACAAGAGCATCAGCGCAGAACCTATCAGAATGTAATCAGACAGGTCCGTTTCGGAATCAAGCAGGCAGACGTGGAGTTGGCACAAATTTATTTTGAAGTGGAAGCTTGTGGGGGGTAAAATTTGTAACATAACATGCCGACGCAAATCAGAACGAATTTAATGATATAAGTAAGATCCATGATGCCCCACAGATTATTTCCTTCAGAAAAATTTTTTGGATTGCCTGTGTAAAAACCATACTTGATCATTAAAGGTATCGATAAAGCGCTTGACACAAGGAATGCCGTAACGAACCAGAATGACGGAAGTTTTTGAAAATAGAGTATCTCATCGCTTTTGGTGAGTTGCAAAACGTACAGCATCGAAAGTACGAGCAGGATAATGCTGTCTGCTGTTGATGTGTTGCTGTTGAAATTCGATAAAGATTCCCAGAACGAGATGTCGATAATAGTGAAAATAGTGAAAGAAATGATGAGCAAATAATATACGGCGTTTCTCCTGCCGTATGTGGCGGTAGTGATAAAATATGAAACCACAACCAATTCGAACCAGGTATAGAAATGATACAAATACAGATTTGGAACTCTTTGGTACCTCAGGATGTTGGTTATTGCAAATGTCAATAAGCTGCCCGCTATATACAATAAAAGAAACTTCTTTTCCAGGCCGTGTACAAACTTCCAAACGTAGATCAATACTACCAGCGCCAATAAAGGCATGTAAGTGTCGCTGTTCCCTAAGTTGAGGTTTGGCATTGCATACGTAAACGGCCTTCTTGACAAGCGTGTGTTTACCTTACAAAACAATACATTACTTGCCTAATATACAAGAGCCGCGAGGCAATAAACCGGAATATAATACTGATGTCTGCTCTGGCCCAAGCGTTACATTTGCAGCAAATATTATAAATGGAACAGTTAAGTAAGCTGGCGGAGACAATGGTGGGAAGTGAGATCGTAAGACTGGGGAATGAAATAAGTGAAAGAAAGCGCAGGGGCGAAGAGATCTTCAATTTTACGATAGGCGATTTTGACCCTGAAGTTTTTCCGATCCCAAAGGCGCTTGAAGAGCTCGTGATCGAAAGCTATAAGCACCATTACACAAACTACCCGCCTGCTGAAGGTGTAATAGAGTTACGTACGGCTGTGTCGGATTTTTTGAAAGAATGGGAAGGACTTTCGTATGCAACAAATGAGATCCTTATTGCGTGCGGCGGCAGGCCGTTGATATACGCGCTCTTTAAATCGGTGGTTGATGAGGGCGATAAGGTGATCTATGCAGCTCCTTCCTGGAATAATAATCATTATACGAATTTGCACAAGGGGCAGCATTGCGTGATCGAAACTACGCCGGAAAACAATTTCATGCCGACCGCCGCAGACATTACGCCGCATGTGGCTGGAGCTTCTCTTATCTGTCTGTGCACACCTCAAAACCCAACGGGTACTACTTTAAGTAAAGAAACACTTCAGGAAATATGTGAGTTGGTCATCGCGGAAAATCAAAACAGAAATAACGGTGAAAAAAAATTGTACCTGATGTTCGACCAGATGTACTGGACGTTAACGTATGGGAATATTGAGCACTTCGATCCGGTTACTTTGAACCAAAAAATGCGCGACTATACCATATTCGTCGACGGCATCTCAAAAGCTTTTGCCGCTACCGGTGTACGGGTCGGGTGGGCGATGGGCCCGCAAGCGGTGATACAAAAAATGAAAGCGTTTTTAAGCCACATTGGTGCTTGGGCACCCATGGCCGAGCAAAAAGCCACCGCAAAATATCTTCCACAAACAGAGCTGGTACGCGAACATTTTCGCGAATTCAAACAAGCCCTCGAGACAAGACTTCAAAAAATCTATGATGGCCTCGTGTGTTTAAAGAATAAGGGATTTACTGTGGACGCGATCACTCCACAAGCCGCTATTTATCTCACCGTAAAATTTGATCTCAAAGGGAAAAAAGCGGACGGAAAAGTTTTGGAATCACAGGAGGATGTAACAGAGTATTTGCTGAATGAAGCGCAGCTAGCGGTGGTTCCATTCTACGCGTTTGGCGCAAGCCATCAATCTCCGTGGTACCGGTTGAGCGTAGGAACCTGCAGAATAGAGGATATCGAACCTTTCTTGCAGCGGTTACAGTCAGCGCTGGAAAAATTACAATGAATGGTAAAGGGACAGTTAGTTTTTATTACTGATGAATACAAAAGGCTTCATGATCGGTTGTTCCACAATTCTCCTCACCTTTTTTAAATTTCTTACGATCTTGTACCGGTTAATATCAATTACTTCATTGGCAAGGCTAACCGCATTTGAACTTTCGACAAGATAAAACAAACCATTTAGAAGCTCGATCTCATGCTCGAGTTCCGCCTGGTTCATCGACGCTTTTTTTGTAAGCACCAGCAGGTCCCTGTTACGAGAATTCATAACAACCTGTTTTATTTAAAAAAATTTGTTATCCAACTACTGCTCTTTTCGGTGGGCAACCACATTTAACTCTGTTGCTTGCACTGCAGGAACTCATCACAACCATCACACTCAATAACACAAGAAAAAGACCAAAGTTTAGTTTTCGGTTCATTATATTGTGGTTTCTAAATTACGGAGATTTTACACTTCTTAAGAAATATTTTTTGAACGCAGAATTTCATTCCAAACGAATATTGATTGCTCCGCTCGACTGGGGCCTTGGCCATGCAGTTCGTTGCATTCCAATTATCCGTTATCTGTTGGAGCTAGGATGCCAGGTGAACATTGCGGCTACTGGAAACCAGAAGACACTGCTTCAGAATGAATTTCCGGATCTTAGTTTCCTGGAACTTCCTGGTTACAACGTCACTTACTCAAAAAGTAAACGACGCATGCCGCTTAAAATTTTAGTTCAAATACCAAAAATTCTAAAAATTATACGGACGGAGCGTAAATGGCTGGAAACAGCAGTGGAAAAAGAACATTTTGATGTCGTGATCTCGGATAATCGTTACGGCTTTGACAATGAAAAGACACATTCTGTCTTCATCACACATCAGTTACAAGTGAAGTCACGTTTTAGTTTCCTGGAAACACTACTGAGGAAAATTAGTTACAGGTACATCAACAAGTTCTCCGAGTGCTGGGTCTTGGATTTGGAAGGGAAGTTCAACATCGCCGGTGCTCTGTCGCATCCTGTTTCTCTTCCGTCGATTCCTGTAAAATATATCGGTCCCGTCTCGCGCTTCAGAAAGATCGAGCAAATGCAAAGCCGTTACAAGTGGATGGTCATCATCTCCGGACCGGAGCCTCAACGTACTTTGTTTGAAGAAAAGATCTTAACGGCTGCCCGCTCCATGGAGGATAGTTTTCTTATCATCCGCGGAATGCCTGATGAAAGTAAACCATTTCTGCATTTACCAAATTGCACGCTGTTTAACCATCTTTCAACGCATGAGCTGGAGGAGAGCATTTCTTCAAGCGACTTTATTATCAGCCGCTGCGGATATACGACACTCATGGAAATGTTGTCCTTGCAAAAAAGATCTGTGCTGATTCCTACGCCCGGGCAAACCGAACAGGAATATCTTGGCCGGCACGTCATGGAACAGCACTGGTGCTACAGTTTTACTCAGAATCAAAATTTTGCTGAACACCTCAAAAAAGCGGAGGTATTCACATTCGATCTGCCAAACATCGACGTCAATTTATACAAGAAGGTACTCAAAGACATGATGTCTTCCTTGCCATAGCCGGGACCGACTATCTTTGCCCGCTTTATGACCAGGCAGGTAAAAGCGCATGCGGCGGTGTTGCTCGCCAATATTTTTTTTGCGATCAGTTACATCGCTATAAAATATGTCGTTCCCGGCAAGTTGCCGGCGCCCGCGCTCAACCTTATCCGCGTCGTTGGCTCGGTAATATTATTCTGGCTATTGTTTCTCTTAAAGCCATCACGGGCAGGAATTGAAAGAAAGGATATTCCTTCTTTTTTCATTTGCGCTTTGACCGGCGTTACGCTAAACCAGATCTTGTTCGTAAAGGGTTTGTCGCTCACTTCTGCAATTCACGCTTCACTGCTCGCGCTGGTGACCCCGATCCTCATTATTTTTTTTGCCGCATGGTTCCTTAAAGAAAGATTGACCTGGATAAAGATCGCGGGCATTGCAATGGGAATAGGCGGCGCCGTCATTCTGATTCTGATGAAAGATGTTTCGCACACTGCAACAAATATCGTTCTTGGTGACGTGCTCGTGATACTGAATGCCGTTTCATACGCATTTTACTTTGTTTTCGTAAAACCGCTGATGCGTAAATACAGCGCCATACACATTATCCGGTGGGTGTTTACGATTGGCCTGCTCTTCATGCTGCCATACGGATGGACATCCGTGGCCACAACTAACTGGGAAACGTTTCAGTTTATGCACTGGTTAACGGTGGCGTTCATTATCATTTGTGCCACTTTTCTCGCGTACCTGTGCAACATTTTTGGTGTATCTGCGATCGGCGCGTCCGCGACCGGGTCATACATTTACACGCAGCCGGTCTTTACGGCCATCCTTGCAATAATATTTACCGGTGAAACGCTTGACTGGCTAAAATTCCTTGCGGCTGTTTTGATCTTCTGCGGAGTGTACCTCGCTAACTTTAAAGCAAAACTTAGCTGATGTTTTTCGGATAGTCGAAGAACCAGAATTCCTTTGGAGCGTCTTTGAAATTTTTCCATGTATCGGCTTGAACCCGTATCGCGAAAATGCCGCATGTGGGCATGTCGTCAACGTGCGTGCTGGTTAAGCCGTTCGCAAATGCAGTTACGCCGGGATTATGGGAGAACAACGCTATGGTTGTATAGTCGTCATTGGTTTGCTCAACGGCATTGTAAAAGTCGTTTACGGACGCTTCATACAATTCAGGCACCTTAATGATCTTCTTTTTCTTTACGCCAAATTCTTTTGCAAAGTAACGGGCTGTCGCAAAAGCTCTTTTCGCAGGGCTCGATATGAATGCGTCGATTGACACATCCCTTTTTGCCACTCGCCTCGCCATCTCCGGTGCATCCTTTTCACCTCGGTCATTTAATGGCCTGTCGAAATCTTGTTGTGTCACATCAGCCCAACTGCTTTTTGCATGACGCACCAGGAGCAGTTGCCTAAAACCGTCTTGCTTTGTTTCTTCGTTCTTTGCCATGTGCTAAAATTACCGGTAAGAATTATCTGCGCAAATTAAAAATTATTCAGCCTGATGTTGTTAGAAAAAGCTCTAATAACCTCTCACGTCTTTTCCCTCGATGAAATTCAGGAATGCTTTATTCACCACCCTGTTACCGCCGGGTGTTGGATAATTACCTGTGAAATACCAGTCGCCCGTATTTGTTGGACAAGATTCATGAAGGTCTTCAATCGTTTGATAAATCACCTGCACCGGGATGGTAAGATTTTTTGGCGTGATGAGGTTCGCAATTTTGTCTGATAATTCTTCTGTGGTAAAAGGTTTATAAATGTAGCGCACCAGGTTTTCTGTATGCAGCTGATTGCAGCGCTGAAGTTCGAGTATTTTTTCGTGCACGTCTTTAATCACACAATGCAGGTTACGCTCTTTTAGCAACTCGATCGCTGCCCGAAAAGCGATGAAGTCTCCAAGCTTGCTCATATCGATCCCGTAACAATCCGGGTAGCGAATTTGCGGAGCTGATGAAACTACAATGATCTTTTTCGGCTCAAGCCGCGCGAGCATGCGGACGATACTTTCTTTAAGTGTCGTTCCGCGCACAATTGAATCGTCTATCACCACGAGCGTGTCTTCACCCCTGCGAACCGTGCCATAGGTGATATCATATACATGCTGCACCATTTCGTTTCGTCCGCTGTCCTCCGTTATGAACGTTCGCAGCTTTACATCTTTAATGGCAATTTTCTCCTGCCGGATCGTGCGGTTGATCATTGCATGCAGCTTCTCTTCGGTAATATCGTTACCCCAGCTCAAAATACGCTGCACTTTAATTTCATTAAGGTATTCTTCCATTCCTTTACATAAGCCAAAGTATGCTACCTCCGCGGTGTTTGGTATGTATGAAAAAATCGTGTTCTTCAGATCATAGTCAACGGCCTCCAAAACGGCTCTACTGAGGTGATGTCCTAATGCAATTCTTTCACGATAAATTTTTTCGTCACTGCCGCGGCTAAAATAGATCCGTTCAAAACTGCATGCCTTTCTTTCTTTGGGCGGAAGGATCTCATTTATACTGAACTTCCCTTCACTGTCCACGATCAACGCAGTACCTGGCATCAGTTCACAAACTTCGTTCTCGCCTATGTTAAATGACGTTCTGATAGCAGCACGTTCGCTGGCAGCAACGATCACTTCATCATTTGCATAATAATAAGCGGGGCGAATTCCGTGCGGATCTCTTAAAACAAAAGAGCTTCCATTTCCTACAAGGCCACCAACGGTGTATCCTCCATCGAACAGCACCGCAGCTTTTCTAAGTGCAGCCGATATATCAGCATTATTCGGACTTCTTTCATCTTCGATAGATAAAAAGTGATGGATAACTTCCATCATTGCAGCCAGGTCACTTTGTTTTTGAAAATCGCCGGGGTTGATGTTGACAAGGTCAAAAAGTTCGTCTTTATTTACGAGGTTAAAGTTTCCGGCAAGCGCGAGATTTTTTCCCGGCACAAGGTCTCTCTTTATGAACGGGTGACAAAACTCCACATTGTTTTTACCCTGTGTCCCATACCGCAGGTGGCCAAGCAACAACTCACCCATAAAAGGCACGTGCCCCTTCATGAGGCCCGGATGTTTCTTTATGTCGGGCTGGTATTTTTCCAGCTCATTTATCTCTGACCCGATCTTGAAAAATAGTTCAGCGATAGGTTGTGGAGCATTACTACGAAGCCGGTGCAAAAAAGGGTTACCGGGTTCAGTGTTTAATTTAACAGCGGCTATACCCGCGCCATCCTGTCCGCGGTTATGCTGCTTTTCCATTAAAAGGTACAGCTTGTTCAGCCCATACATTACTGTACCATATTGTTGCAGGTAATACGAGAACGGTTTTCTTAAACGAATGAAGGCAAGGCCACATTCGTGTTTTATTTCGTCGCTCATGGGGAGTTAAGAGAGCCGCAAATTTACAAGTTATAGATCAAAGCCTCAAGCCGAATGCTGCAATTCTGCAGCGACATGTTCGGCAAGCCACAAAAACTCTTTCACAAAAACGTCAACGTTATTTTGAAACGAGCTCTCGATCAACTTTCCGCTGGTATCAAACTTCTTATCCACGTGTGGTGTGATCAGCATGTGTGGAGAGGCGATTCCGAATAACGCGTTTATGAGTAACTGCAGCTGCTGACTTGCCCGGATCCCTCCCAATGCGCCCGGCGAAGCGGTCACAATCCCGAACGATTTATGGGATTGTTTTGGGAAATGATCGAAAAGGTTTTTCAATGCCGGTGTATAGCTGCCGTTATATTCAGGCGTCACGAGTATGAACGCATTCGCCGCAAACATCCGCTGCGCCAACGGTTTAAGGCGCACAGGAGCGATGTCGGCAGTCCTGTAAACTTCCTGCTGCAGTACATCGATGTCCCAATCACGAACATCGATCACGCTTATATTGTGCGGGCTATTTTCCTGCAGATACTTTTGCAGGAAGAGTACCATCCGGTGTGTTACGCTGTCTTTACGAGGACTGCCGGAGATAATTTCTATGTTCATTGGCTCTCCTTTTCGGCGAGTTCAGCCGGCTGCGCTTCGGCCTGTTTGATCATTTGTACGTTTATCAATAAACGCACTTCATCGCCTGCGACAACACCGCCGGCTTCAGTCACCGCGTTCCATTTTAGGCCAAATTCTTTTCGGCTGATCTTTCCCTTCAGCTCGAATCCTAATTTTTCTTGTCCCCAGGGATCTTTAACCTGGCCGTTGTATTCCACTTTCAACGGGATATTTTTTGTTACATCGCGAATGGTAAGATCGCCGTGCAGAATGTATTCTTCGTCGGATTTCTTTTCAACGCTCGTTGATCTGAAAGTGATCTTTGGAAATTTTTCAGCGTTAAAAAAATCATCACTCATCAGGTGAACGTCTCTTTGCTCCTGGTTCGTGGTTACACTCGCTACATCCGTTTCAAACGAAACCGACGCGTCCGTAAAGTCGTCATTTTTGCAGACCATTGTTGCATCGAATTTTGTGAAATGGCCTGTGACGTTGCTGATCATCAAGTGCCGGACTTTGAAAGTGATCTCGCTGTGCGCACTATCAATTTTGTAAGTTGCCATAGTAAAACTGTTTTATATTGATTAAATAATTTACTCCTCAATTAATATTCCCATTTTTCCGATTTGGTAATCGCGAAATGCCTGCAATATTTCTGTTTGGTTGTTCATCACGAACGGACCATGCGAAGCAACAGGCTCATTTAAAGGCTCGCCGCTGCCAATGAAAAACCGCGTATCTTCTAATGCTTCAACCTTAAATCCGTCGCCGTCATTTTCAAAAACAACCGCATTTTTTCCTTCAATTTCTGTTTCCTCGTTAATTTTTAATTTACCGTCGAGCAGGTAAATGAAAAGATTGTGCGACGCAGGAATATTGAAAATGTACTTTCCGCCTTTTCCAAATTCGGCAGTGTATGCGTTAATAGGTGAAAAGGATGGAATGGGTCCTGTAAGATCTTCCAGTTCGCCGGCAACAACTTTTATCGAAACCAGCTCATCATCCGATTTGTAAGCAGGCGTTCCTTCTGCAGTCAATGGGAAGTATGACGGCTGATCCATTTTGTGTTTTGCCGGAGTATTGATCCATAACTGAATGATCTCCTGGATGCCGCCTCTCTCAAAAATATCTGCCGGTGGTCGTTCACTATGGACGATGCCCATGCCGGCATTCATCCATTGCGTGCCGCCAGCATAAACTACGTTGTCGTTGCCGCGGCTATCCCGATGATGGACACCACCCTTGAAGATGAGCGTCACCGGCGAAAACCCGCGATGCGGATGAGGTCCAACACCCGCTTTATCAACAACGGTGTGTGTTGGCACTGTGACTTCTGCGTGATGAAGCAAAAGAAAAGGATCCACCTGTTGAATGCCCGCAGACGGAATTGGTTGACGGATCGGCATGCCGGCCATATTAAACTGCCGGCCGTACAAGATTTCCTTTATGTTTCTATATTTCATGGTTTCCTCCATTAGATGTATGTACACTTATTGGATTAAAATTTTTTACTGCTCCTGTTTCCTGATCTCTTCCAGGATGTCGTTGAGCGTTGAAGCCTTTCTCTCGTCCAGTACAATTGATTTATCCATCAACTTATTGATCCTGTCCGTGCTGTGCTGGAGAATATTAAGACCCGCCTGCGTTAGCACAATCACGGTCTCGCGTTTGTCAGTATTGGATGATGTTCGCCTGACTAACTTTTTTGCCTCGAGCCGGTCTATGATCCTTGGCACATTGGAGTTTTTTTCGATCATGCGACAGGCGATCTCCTTTACGCAGATCTGTTCGGGATGTTTACCCTTTAATATTCTTAAGACGTTGTACTGCTCATGGGTTAATCCGTACTCCTTCAGTTCGCGGCTCATCATTGTCTTTAACCACCATGCGGTGTAGAGAATATTTAATCCTGCTTTATGCACCTCGTTCCTGAATTTGCTGCTTTTTATTGCCTGTTCCAATTTCATTGAATCAAAATCTTCTGCAAATATATGTACATACATGTAATTTTCCAAATAATAAAATTGCCCCTTCAGTTAAAGAGGCAATAAAAAATGTTATGCTATTATTAGCGGGAAGCAGTGTGGTCTGCGGCATTCCACCATTCGCTTAAGCCGGGACAGCTTTTGTATTGATCATTAATGTCAATGTAGAAGTCGGAGATATGCTGGCGAAACCAACTGTCAAGCACACCCTGCTTTTTTTCATTCAACGCACGCTGTGCTACTTTATCGTAGTCGTCCTTTAAATTTTCGCGGTGAGGCTGCGTTTGCGAAATAAGATAAACGATCCTGACCGCAGTTTTCTGACGTTCGTCGGTGTAGACAAGCGGTTGTGAAATATCACCCACTTTCATGCTTTTCAAATTCACAACAAGATCTTTGTCAAGCTGGTCGATAGTAACGGGTGTAGACCCCGTTGTGGGAGAAACGATGCGGCCGGCAGTGTACTTACTGTAATCATCTTCGCTATACTTATTTACCGCCTCGTTGAAACTAACGGTGCCGGCAATTATCTTTGAACGGATACTGTCAAGCTTGCTTTTTGCGGTTGTGATCTCGCCATTGGTAACGGACGGGATCTTGAGGATATGCCTTACGACCGCATCATCACCCGCACGGCTCACCATCTGAATTATGTGCAAGCCAAATTTGCTCTTTATCACCGGTGATATCTGCCCTTCTTTTAGTTTGAATGCTGCAGCTAAAAAAGTCGGGTCCCAGTTTTTGTCATTCCGGTTTAGACTGTATTGCCCGCCATTATCTTTGCTACCAGGATCGTCTGTATAAAGCCTCGCAAGATCCGCGAATTTTTTTTGTCCCGACTCCACTTCTTTTTTCCATTCCAGCATCTGCGCCGTAATATAATCTTCCAGGTCTTTATTTGCTTTCGGGTAAATTACGATCTGTCCAACCTCAAGTTCGCTTTCGTAGAACGACAAACTATCTTTTGGGATCTTATCGTAATATGTCTTGACTTCATTGGGTGTGATCTTTACGTTCTCCAGGATCTTATTCCGCATCTTGTCAGCCAATTGTCTTTCAGTAAAGGGCTGGCGAAGGTCTTCCTTCAATTGATACACCGTCTTCCCTGCAATTTGCTCAAGCACATCTTGTGAACCGTATTGATTGATGAAGTAACGTATCTGGTTATCGAGCAAGGCGTCGATATCGTCATCACTTACCAGGATAGAATCTTTCTCTGCCTGCAGTACCAGTACTTTCTGCACGAGCTGGCCCTGGAGAAAAGCGCATTCCGGATGCGGAGGCAATTGAATTTCGCCCTGCCTTTTGTAGTCTGAAATGGCGTTGTCGATATCGGACTTGAGGATTATTTTGTCACCAACCTTGGCAATGATCTGGTCGGCTACTATCTTCTGCGACTGACCGAACGTTTTAAAAATGCCAAAAGAGATGAAGAACAGTAGGAAGGAAAGGAAAATTTTCATGTGAGTTATTTCACTTCCACCAAAAATACTCCTTTGAAAAAGCTCTGCTGGAAAAGAAAGTTGTTTTAACAAACAATTTGTCAGGCGAAAAATCGCCTAATGAAAATTGTTGGGGCGATTATAAAGTCCGTTTTACTTCTTCTTCTTCGTAAGCAACTATGGTATCACCAGTGTTGACGTCTGCAAAGTTTCGAATTGTTAAGCCGCATTCATAACCAGAAGCCACTTCTTTCACATCATCTTTAAAACGTTTCAGACTGGCGAGTTCTGCGAAGGCACCTTCCTGCCTCGGGTAAATAAGAATTCCATCTCTAAACAGCCGTACTTTGCTGTCGCGCTTCACTTTTCCATCTGTAACGTAACATCCGGCAACAGTTGCCTTATCGAACTTGAATACTTCGCGTATTTCCACGGTAGCGACTTCTTTTTCTTCTACTTTCGGTTCAAGCATACCTTCCATCGCGCTCTTCACTTCTTCAATTGCATTGTAAATGATAGAGTAGGTTTTGATCTGGACGCCTTCCGTTTCCGCGAGTCGGCTTGCCTGTGATGAAGCGCGCACGTTGAAACCGACAATAATCGCATCCGAGGCAGTAGCAAGCAGTACGTCGCTTTCCGAAATCTGTCCGACTGCCTTATGCACTACACTTACTACAATTTCTTCGGTTGATAATTTCTGCAACGAATCGCTCAATGCTTCCACAGAGCCGTCCACGTCGCCTTTTATGATCATCTTCAACTCTTTGAAATTGCCCAGTGCAAGACGGCGGCCGATTTCATCCAGTGTGATATGTTTGCGTGTTCTCAATCCTTGTTCGCGCAAAATTTGGGCACGCCTGTTTGCGACCTCTTTCGCTTCTGCTTCATCGTCGTAGACCTTAAATTTTTCACCGGCCTGCGGTGCACCATTGAGCCCGAGGATCTGTACGGGGCATGCAGGCGGCGCTTCAACTACACGCTGATTACGTTCATTTGACATTGCCTTCAGACGCCCGAAATATTGCCCTGAAACCATCAGGTCGCCCTGTTTCAAAGTACCATTTTGTACGAGCACAGTGGCCACGTAGCCGCGTCCTTTATCCAAAGAAGCCTCGATAATAGTTCCTGTACCCTCACGGTCGGGGTTTGCTTTAAGATCAAGCAGGTCAGACTCCAATAAGATCTTTTCAAGAAGCAAGTCGACATTCAGTCCCTTCTTTGCCGATATCTCCTGGCTTTGATATTTTCCGCCCCATTCTTCTACGAGTATGTTCATCTGTGATAGTTGCTCGTAGATCTTTTTCGCGTTTGCGCCTTCTTTGTCGATCTTATTGATGGCAAAGATCATTGGAAGGCTTGCCGCCTGCGCATGACTGATCGCTTCCTTCGTTTGAGGCATAACTGCATCATCTGCGGCGATCACGATAACCGCGATATCAGCGGCTTTGGCACCGCGTGCACGCATTGCTGTGAAGGCTTCGTGGCCAGGTGTATCAAGAAATGTGATCTTTTTATTTTCTCCGATGGTTACCTGGTAGGCACCAATGTGCTGCGTGATCCCTCCCGCTTCACCTGCCACCACGTTTGCACTGCGTATATAGTCGAGCAAGGATGTTTTTCCATGGTCCACATGGCCCATGATAGTAACAATAGGTGCACGTGGCTGTAATTCATCTGCGTCATCTTCCATCTCATCATCCTCGTCTTCCACCTCCTCTAAGCCCATGAACTCAACTTCGTAACCAAACTCGCCGGCCACCAACTCTATTACTTCCGCATCCAGGCGCTGATTAATAGAAACCATGATTCCCAAGCTCATGCATTTACTGATGATCTCTGCGAAGCTTACGCTCATCAGGTTGGCAAGGTCGCTTACCGTTACAAATTCCGTTACTTGCAGTACGTTGCTGTCTCCTACATCAGAAGTCTCTGACATCTCATGTCTTTTCTCCCTCCGATGCTTCGCTTTTAGACTGCGGCCCCGGCCTGTTGACCCTGCAAGCTTTGCCTGGGTCTGGCGAATTTTTTCCTGGATCTCTTTCTGATCGATCTCACGGTCCGGCAACCTTCTGTCACCGCGATGGCCCGGTCCCCTGGTCGGACCTCTTCGATCTCCCGGAGCACCATCTCTTCGGAAAGGCCCTGCGCCTTGCCGCTGCTGCGGTTGGATGACAGGCCGTCTTTCCGCGGTGTCGGTACCCTTTTTATCAATTGGAATACGTTTCCGTTTTCTTTTTTCTTCGCGGGCGACGGGGGTTTTCGGACGGGTATCGGTTTCAACAGGCAGCTCGATCTTGCCGAGCACCTTAGGACCTTCGATCTTTTCTGCCTTAATATTTTCTATTACGGCCGGCGCATCGGTCTCGGCCGTTGATTCAGTTGATTCTGCTACTTCTTCCTGGGGTACCGGTTCCTCCAAAAACGGAGAAGGCGCTACTTCTTTTGATTGTACTTTGGGTTTCTTTTCTGTCTTTTTCGGCCTTGTGGAAGAATCTATACCTGACAGATCGATCTTGTCTAACACTTTAGGCCCTTCAATTTCCGGAGCTTCAATTTTCACCATCTCCGGTTCCACGATCTCTGCTTTGGCGACTTCCGGCTGCGTCTCGACAGGCTTCGGCAATTCAGGCTTCACTTCGGTGCCATTCTTGTCGGCAATTTTTACCGGCGGCACTTCGACCGGCACCTTCGGCTCTTCCCTTCTAAAGCTGATCTCTTCGTCTTCCTTCCTTCTTTTTTCAGTAGCAGTGGTCTTCGGAATTTCCACCTGGTCAGCTTTTGTCTTGGCAACTTTATCACTTTGAAAATTCTGCTGCAAAGCCTGGTACATATCTTCACTGATCTTTGCAGTAGGTTTCAGTTCGTCGCGATCAAAACCTTTGCTAACGAGAAATTCAATAAGGGTATCCTGACCAATATTAAATTCTTTGGCGGCACCTAATAACCTTGGTAATTTCAATTCAGCCATTCAATATTATTTATGTGTGCGCTGGTACGAGAAACCAGGTGAGCTTATTTTATGTAAGCAACTACCGTACCCGCACTTAAATTATTCTCTTTCAAATTCAGCCTTCAGTATCTTCTTCACATCGGCTATCGTTTCTTTTTCGAGATCTGTTCTGCGTTCCAGCTCCTCTGCACTCAGATCCATTACGCTGCGAGCCGTGTCGCAACCAACGCGTTTGAGCTCATCGATCACCCATGTGTCGATCTCGTCTGAGAATTCATCAAGGTCGATATCATACTCTTCTGCTTCGCCTTCGCTTTCCCTGAAGACATCGATATCATAACCTGTGAGTTCACAGGCGAGTTTTATGTTAACCCCCCGCCGGCCGATAGCCAGCGATACCTGGTCTGCTTTTAAGTACACGTCCGCGTGTTTATTTTCATTATCCAGGTCCATGTAGCTGATCTTTGACGGGGTGAGAGAACGTTGTATCAATAACTGCACATTATTCGTCCAGTTGATCACGTCAATATTTTCGTTCTTTAGTTCCCTCACTATTCCATGGATCCTGCTTCCCTTCATGCCCACGCATGCACCTACAGGGTCTATGCGATCATCGAAACTTTCGACGGCAACTTTTGCACGTTCACCGGGTTCACGAACGATCTTGCGAATGGTGATGAGACCGTCAAAAATTTCGGGCACCTCAATTTCCAACAATTTGGCGAGAAAGTCGGGACTGGTTCTGCTGAGGATGATAACTGGCGAACTATTTTTCAAATCAACCTTTTTGACAACGGCTCTTATCGATTCCCCTTTTTTGAAATAGTCCTGCGGGATCTGTTCGCTTTTCGGAAGTATTAGTTCATTCCCTTCTTCGTCCATCAGGAGAACTTCCTTTTTCCAAACCTGGTATACTTCGGCATTTATAATCTCTCCAACCCTATCGCTATATTTTTTAACCAGCACATTTTTCTTCAGGTCGCTGATACGGCTTGCCAGCGTTTGCTTCGCAGCGAGGATGGCGCGACGGCCAAAATCGTACATATCCACTTCTTCATAAAGTTCTTCACCGATCTCGAAATCGGGCTCAATCCTGGTAGCATCAGTATACCCGATCTCGGCAAGCGGGTTTTGCACTTCACCGTCCTCAACGATCATCCGGCGGCGAAAGATTTCGAGGTCTCCTTTTTCTGCGTTCACGATCACGTCAAAATTTTCGTCGCTGCCGAATTTTTTTCGAAGCAGCGTTTTAAATACGTCTTCAACCACCTTCATCATAGTGGGGCGGTCAATATTTTCAGCCTCTTTGAACTCCTGGAAGGCCTCAATCAAATTAATACTTGCCATACAATTTCGATTTACAGGATACGACGCACAATGCGGGTGCATTCGTATGATTAAAACTGAATTTGAACTGTTGTCGTTTTTATGTTAGAAAATGGAATTACAACCTGGTGCACTTCTGCTTTTTTCCCCTTGCCAACTGACTCTTCGAGAATAATATCTGCATCGGTAACCTCAGTCAATTTGCCGATCTTTTCGGATGCATCGTTAAAAACTACCTGCACGTTACGCCCGATATTCTTGAGATATTGCCGTTGTGACCTTAAAGGTTTCTCAACACCGGGCGATGAAACTTCAAGCGAAAAATCACCCGCCGGGAACAGATCAGCAGCAGATATCTTCTTGTAGATGCTCCTGTTGAACTGCACGCATTTCTCAATCGAAATACCGTGGTCGCCGTCGACGTACAGCTTAATGTTATTGGTCGGTTTTATCTTCACCTCCACCAAAAAATATTCTTTTTCCTGAGACAGCACTTCGTTGACCAACTTTTCTATCGTGTCCAAAACTGAATCCGGCAACATAAGTAAATAGAGAAGGGAACGGTATCGTTCCCTTCTTTGTGTTTCATTTCCGGTGCAAATATAATAGAGTAAATGTATTATCCAAAATTTATGCACGGTTAACCAGATGTGAAAATACGCAAGCGACTGACCCGATATTTGAAACGAAATTATCTTTACAACATGATAGAATGGATCTTTACCGTCCTCGTCCTTTACTTACTGTATAAGCTAATATTCGATTTTATATTGCCGGTATCGAAAGCGTCTGCGCAAATGCGCAATAAGATAAACGAGATGAATAACAGGCAGCAGCAAAATGCTAACCAGCAGCAACCCGATCGGGAAGCTAAATCCCGCCCGCCGAAAGAAGATTATATAGACTTTGAAGAAATAAAGTGACTTGCTTACAGGTGCAGTTCCATTACCGTATGTGGCGATGGAAGGTAACGGGTTTGCAATCCCACCGACGCGGCGCCCTGAATGTTTTGCATTGAATCATCTATGAAAAGAGTTTCCGCGGCCGTTAACTCCTCCGTTTTTAATATCTCCTCATAAGATTCCTTAGACGGCTTGCGTAACCCAATACGAAATGAATAATAGGCGCTGACGAACTGATCGTCCAATTTACCGACGCCGATTTCCTCCTCAAACATTTTCGTAAATGCCTCGTAGTGGATCTCGTTCGTGTTTGATAGCAGGAAGATGTTGTATTTGGACTTTATATTTTTCAGCCAGTCGATCGTTTCGACGGGAAAATTTACGAGCAGGCGATTCCACGCTGTTCTTATTTGCTCGTCTGTGAGCGGAAGTTTGGCCAACTTTCGAAATTCATCATAAAAATTTTTCGGAGTTATGTGCCCAAGTTCAAGATCTTCAAAAAGCGGGGTTGCTGTCTGCAATGTATAATACTCTTTAAAGTTTCCGACTCCCAGTTCTGCGAAAGCAAGTTCCGTTCGTTTCAGGTCGATATTTAAAATCACGCCACCAAGATCGAATATGATATTTTTTATTTTGATCATCGCTCAAAATTATCGACATCAAAAGCAAACCACGTACGATGTGATTTCTTATTTTTGCGCTCCTTGTTTCAGGGTATCCTCGAATGAGGATCGGGCCCATAGCTCAGCTGGTTAGAGCACCTGACTCATAATCAGGGGGTCCCTGGTTCAAGCCCAGGTGGGCCCACTTAATTAGAAGCCGTCTCAATCTAGAGTCGGCTTTTTTATTAATGTATGCGATGAATTGTCAATAAAGAAGTGACCTGAACGGTTGCTCAGCCGAAATATGTTCGCAGGGTGACCGTTGACGACTGTTAGCGCTGTGTCCATGAAAAGTTAACTCTTATCTCTCAACTTAGTGTTTCTTATACCAGATACTCGCGAACCTGTCTGTCATCAAAAAATTCTTAAAGCGCGTCGCAAGAGTGTCTTCCCCGTCATCGTTTGCATGCAGCCCATCCTTTGTATTGCTAGGCTGCCAGGTGAAGCCGTCCTGCCTGGGGACATCTGTTCCGTCGGCCCACTGGTACCATCCCCACGTCATGAGAGGCGCAACCGCCGTATCGCCTTTATATTCGGTGCCCGGGACGCCATTTATTTGATCCTGGATCGCAAATTTGGTCGCCCATCCATTGTAATACGGGCATGGTTCTCGATTCGTAACCTGGCTTAAACCAAAGCTATCGAAGGTGGTTGTTCTTCCGAGGAAGTAAACGAACTTCAGGTTTCTGAATTTTGTCTTGCATGTTCGTACCGCCGCCTCAATATCGTTCTTCGCGATGTACGGGCGGTCCGGGAAGGCGACCACCTGGGAAGAGTCCTCTGATTCGACATAAAGGATTTCGACCTGGTCGCCGGTTGAGCTAGTTGCTGCTAATGCATTAAAAACGGTATCCCAATAAACATCGGTGGGATTAGCTATGCTTTGAAACGAAGCGATTCCGCCCCCGTAGGTTGCGTTCACTAACTTAAGAAATCGATTGGTGGCAGTGTCATTGATCGTCATTTCCCGCAAGACTCGCATCATGTGGCCTGCCGTACTGCCGCCAAGACCGATAAAAACAATTTTACCCGAAATAGAGTCTATCACGCCCGCGGTATTTAAGGGTTTAATCGCGTTCGCGAACTTCTTTAAATCCTTCTTATATTGAAGCGATGGGCTGTTTTTCCCTCCCGGGTACAAACCTCCTACCATACCCAAATAAGTCCGTGTTCCAAGATCGTTGATCGCAATTTTTACGGTGTCTGTGGCCGTTGAACCGATAATGCTTTTTTCGATTGCCCCTGATTTGGTCGCATCGCTGCTGTCTTTGGTGCATGTTGCGAAGAGCAGAACCACGATTGCCAGTAATTTACTCGTTTTCATATAATTCGCTTTAGTGGAGAATAATTGAATGACTACAGGTGCATCATAACAAATTCGTTTCAGATTGTATTATTGGAAGTGAAAAATTTCCTTCGATTCAAAACATGTCGCCGATTTTACGGGGCGTGGTTTCTTAGTGATTAAGCGGTATTGTTAGTTTAATTGGTACTTACTATCTCCCTGATTTGCCCGTAACACTACATGCAAAAGCGAAATGTTTCATTAGGGTGAAAAATTAAAATCCATAAGCATTAACTTCTATCTCTCAGCCCGCGTTGCAGCCACGAATTTAGCGAAATAAAATTAAGAAATGCCGTGGTTTGTCAGCAGCGTGCGACACGCAAAAATACACGGAGTCTGTCTCTTGAAACCGGAACTATCCGCCCGAAAAATATTTTTTGACGAGCTTATACAACAGCGCGTATTTTTGCTGCCTTGCGTTTTCAGAACTCAGTCTTTATCAACGCCAGCCGCGAAAGCTCATTTGTTAACCTCAAAAAACTTCTCATGACCAAAGAAATCACAGTTGCTCTTGCTGCAATTTCCCTGTTGATGTCTTGCGAAAAGCAAACGGTTGAAAATCGAACACCAGCCACGCGATCGGCTGATAACAGCGTCGCTATTAAGTATCATGTAGGAGACACCGTTGGGGGAGGCATTGTCTTTTATGTAGATTCAACAAAACTGCACGGGTTGGTAGCCGCCTTTAAAAACCAGGGCCAGACAACGTGGGACAACGATTCATTCGTGGTAACAGGAGCAACCGGCACGGCGATAGGAACTGGTGCGCTTAACACAAAAAAGATAATTTCGATCCAGAAGATTGGTCCGTACGCTGCCACACTTTGCACGTCTTACAGAGGCGGCGGTTATGCCGACTGGTTCCTGCCCTCAAAGGACGAACTGGCGAAACTCTATCTGAATAAAAGCGCATTTACCGGCTTCACGCAATTTTATTACTGGAGTTCAACAGAGGTCGACAGTACTAAAGCATGGGCGCAGTCATTCTATAACGGGTCCCAAACCAAGAAGTCGAAGGGTGGCCGATTTTACGTGCGAGCGGTTCGTGCTTTCTAAATTTTTGGTGAACATAGCAGGCTGTTATTGATCTTGTTCTGTTCTCAAATAATGCGTTCACGGCTAGTTTTTGGTAATTTCTTGCTGCGGCAGTAAAAAAGCCTTACCTTTGCCCTCCCGTATTACTAATACAAAACCTCAAATTACAGAATGTTCTCTAACAGTTTGTTTGAAAAGTTGGATCTGAGGGAAGAAAAAAACTTACTAATCCAGGGACTTCCTTCTTCTATTGAAAAGCAGTTTGCAAAATTATCCTACGCGAAAAATGTCACGCCTCTTTTGAGGACTCGTAAGATCGACTTTGCGCTGGTATTTGCGGTTAACCATAACCAGTTAACGAATATTTTACAGGAAGTTTTCCCGGCCCTAAATTCAAAAAGTAAGTTGTGGATAGCTTACCCGAAAGTTACCAGCAAGATCGCCAGTGATCTCAACAGGCATTCGAGCTGGCAATTTCTTAGTGAAAGTGAGTACGAGGCAGTGAACCAGGTTCCCCTTGATCATGTATGGACGGCTATGTTATTCAAAAAAGCTTCGCTCGAAAATGGTCCCGACCTGCTGAAAGTAAAATCAAAATCGATTTTAACGGAAGCGGACTAGTTTTAACAAAAACTCGTTTTGAATGCCCTCATAATCACATATGAGGGCATTTTTATTGGCCTCACGAACAGCCCACAATGGCATGATTCTTTCTTCAGTTGGTATATAAAACCGTAGTTTATGGCTATCGATCTCATTGAGGAAGTCAGGAACCAGCTTGGCTATAAGCCATTGCCGAAAATCAATCCTAATACGCAGGAGCCTGTTTCCGATCAAATTCCGGATATCGGCAGCGCAGCAATTCCTGCCGTGCTCGCTGGCTTTTATAAGAGAACCAGGAGCGTGGAAACAGCAGAGAAGCTCATAAACACACCGGGCGATAATATGTTAGACGAACTGTTCTGTGAGCATACGAACGATGTTATTCAGTCGGTGGCCGGCTATTCCCGCGTCTCAGCTGAAGCAGCGCGCAGTGAGATGCAAAACGTGGTGGACGCAGTTGATCATTTGCTTGGTCAACATTTAAAAGATAAGACGGGCAGCAATGTGATGACTTTTTTCACCACTCAGCGGTCTAATATTTTAAAGCATCTCCCGGTTGAACTTCACATGGGCGAACTAATCAACGATCCTGCTATGGATGACAGGACAAATAAAATGGAAGGCCCCATGAGTGGCTTTATGCACACGATCGAGCAAATATTTTCTTCATCAAAATAAGCACAAATGAAAGGATTAGCTATCGCTCTGATCATTATCGGAATTGTAATGATGGTTTTTCGCAGTATTAATTTTACACACGAGGAAAAGGTTGTCGACGTGGGACCGCTCGAAGTGAATAAAAAAGAAAATCACACCGTTAACTGGCCTTTGTTTGCCGGCATCGCAGTTACGGCGGCCGGTGTTGTGATCCTGGTTACCTCAAATAAGAGAAAAGCTTAACCTGGCTGCGTTAATGCATTCCGGCTGAGCCTACATCTGAGGTTTAGGAACTTTGTTTTGTGCTATGCTCGGAGGGCATTCAACGGGCGGATTGAACTACAGCCAATATGGTCTTCGTAGTAGCCGCGGCAAGAATCCGACCTGCCCGGAGGGCACGGAACCTGTTTCTAAAGTTTAGGAAACTTCTATTGATCGATGTCAGAACGGCGCGCAGCGACGTCGTTTGGCAGATGATTGAAGTAAGCACGATCCTGGTAGTAGCCCCGACAGGAATCGAACCTGTATCTAA
>DASQJI010000674.1:0-8088 GCA_035631175.1 Parafilimonas sp. | reverse complement strand
TATTGGCGATTTCTTTTGAGAAAATACATCGGAATGAAATACACTCACAAAAAGGACAAGGACCAATAAATATCTCATAAACGTCAAGGCTTTATTTGCAGCTGAAGGTGCACAAATATAATAAAGGAAAGTTTACACCCTCCACATGCCTAAAAAGCTTCCGTCGTCCGCTGTGCAAAAATGTGTGACTGCTGCGTCAGCGCTATGCAGCACATACACCGTAATATTCTTTGAACAGAGTGTGAGAGAATGAGCGCAACCCGGTTGTGAGACATTCACATACAACCGGTCAGGCGCTTTGCATCAATTTTGAGAGCATCGTATTCTTATCTATCATTCCCGGATGCCGCCAGATCACGTTTCCGCTCTTAAAAATCATAAAAGTAGGCACTGCCTGCACGTTGTAAGCTTGCGCCAACTGCACCCGTTTATCAATATCGACTTTTACAACTCTTGCCTTTCCCTGCACCGCCTTTGCAACTTCCTTAACAACAGGCTCCATTGCTTTGCAGGGACCGCACCAATCCGCGTAAAAATCTACCAACACCGGTTGTTCTGACTGTATAAGTTCCTGGAAGGATTCCATGTTTTTCTTTTTTGTTTTACTGCAATAATTGTGCAGTTTGGAAAAAAATCACGTTGATCTGCTAAAGTTGACAAAATCGAAATGCACGAAAAATTTATCCTGCAATCATTTCACTAAAAACCATATTTGTGTTCTCTTTAATGACAAAATCAAACGCATTCACTCCATGCAATACAACGAATTTCGCGAAGCAGGCCATTATCTAATCGACTACATTGCCAATTACCTGGAACATTCAAAAGAAAAACCTCTGTTCACGGATGCTGAACCGTCATTTCTTTATGAATTGTTTAATGAACCTGTTCCTGAAAACGCACGGGCACTTAAAGATATTCAACAGATCCTCGAGGAAAAATTACTGCCGTATTGTACCGATCTCAGTCATCCGGGATACATGGGGTTGATTACACCGTCGCCAAATCCGGCGGGCATATTAGGAGATCTTCTGGCTGCCGCACTTAACCAGAACCTTGGTGTTTACACGATCGGACCTTCTGCAGTTACCATGGAACTTCGCGTTATTCGGTGGTTGAATGACTTAATTGGATATGACGAACATGCCGGTGGTAATTTAACAAGCGGAGGGATGACTGCAAACTTTATTGGGCTTAAGCTGGCAAGAGATTTTTCAACATGCGATGCGTCTCAACATGAAGGCATAAAAGGAAAATGGGCAGTATATGTTTCGGAAGAACGGCACGTCTCCATCGACAAGTCGGTGGATGCTGTTGGTGTCGGTCGTAATAATTTGCGCGCATTACCAACCGATGAAAATTTTCAATTACGCATCGACGCGCTGGAAGAAGCAATTCAAAAAGACAAGGCCGATGGCATACAACCTTTGTGCATTGTAGGTCTCGCGGGTACAACTAATCTTGGCGCTGTCGACGATCTTGAAACATTGCGACATATCGCAGACCGGGAACATTGCTGGTATCATATTGATGCCGCATACGGCGGCGGGTTATTGCTTTCCGAAAAGCATAAAAATGTTTTGAAGGGATTGCATCTGGGTGATTCTGTGACCATCGACCCGCATAAATGGTTTTACGCCCCACTTGATTGCGGCGCCGTGCTTGTGAAAGATCATGCAAGATTGAGAACATCGTTTGGCATGCAGCCCGCTTATCTAACTGAACAGGGCGAAAAGAAAAATGAGCGCTATCAATTTTATGTAAATGGCTTTGAACAGTCAAAGCGGTTTCGCAGCCTTAAAGTGTGGATGAGTTTTCAGCATTATGGCAGGCAACAGATCGCACAATGGGTTGAAAATAATATTGAACAGGCCACGCACTTGCATAAGCTCGCTCAAAACACAGATGATTTTGAAAGCGCCACTGAACCGAAAATGTCTGCTATCTGCCTTCGATACAAAGGTGACCGGATGGGCAGCGATGCGATCAAGCAACTTCACTACTCCGTTGCCGCACGGATAGAAAAAGAAGGACGTTTTTGGTTTGCGACCACTGTATTGAAAGGCTGCACATGGTTTCGTATTAACCCGGTAAATATTCATACAACGCTCAACACAATGGATGAACTATTTCAAACGCTACAGAAATATTGCAAGGAAGAGGCGTTGAAGCACTCCCACTGATTACCTCTCCTGCACATGCCGGTGAATTTTGGGTGCACAACTTTTTACTGTCGGCCGCTTGCAGGGTTTGATAAATATTAACTTTGTACAACAATATCAGAATTAAACCAAAATATCAGGCCGGCTTTCAAACTACATCTACTTTTTAAACTATAATTTTTCTATACCCATCTCAGAAAATGTTATAAGAAGCATCACCTTGTCTTCTTGATATTTCGGAGTGGTGTGTCATTACATATTTGATGGAGCTACGTCACAGTACACACTTAAGCGAGCAACAGGTGCAAGCCGGCTTAAAACTTGTTATCAAAGACGGCCTTGCTACTGAAGCGATGACCACACTCACCGGTGGCGCGTTCCTCGTCTCAATGGCGTTGCTTATGGGCGCATCGAATTTCCAGATCGGTGTTCTCGCTGCATTGCCAACATTCACAAACATCTTTCAACTTCTATCGATTTGGCTGGTGAGGAAATATCGCAGCCGCCGGGCAATTGCAGTTATCTGCGCCATGCTCGCACGCTTTCCTCTATTGTTAATAGGCACGCTGCCGCTGCTCTTCAGCTCATCCACAACGATCCAGGCTCTTATATTCTTCCTTTTCTTTTTCTATTTTTTTGGGTCCATTGCGGGTCCAACCTGGAACGCGTGGATGAAAGACCTTGTGCCGGAAAAAATACTGGGGGCTTACTTTTCCCGGAGAAGCAGGCTTACACAAACACTAAATGTGGTGATGAGTTTGCTCGTTGCTATAACAATCGACTTTGTAAAGAGAAACTATCCTGCGGCAGAATTGATCACCTATGCGTGCATGTTTATTACGGGCGGTGTGATAGGACTTTGCAGCGCTTATTTTTTATCACGCACGCCCGAACCACAATCTGGTTTAACAAATGGAAATATTTTAAGGCTATTCAAAAAGCCGTTACAAGATCGGAACTTCCGAAATCTGTTGGTGTTTAATTCCGCATGGGTATTTGCCATAAACCTGGCCACACCTTTCTTTATTGTGTATATGATGAAGACGATCGGGTTGCCTCTATCTTACGTAATTGGCCTCGGCATTCTGTCCCAGTTGAGCAGTATTGTATCTCTTAAATTATGGGGGGGATATGCGGATAATTACAGCAATAAAACGATCATAGCGATCGGCGCGCCTTTGTACGTAGTTTGCATCGTTGGTTGGTGTTTTGTTGGTCAATCTGCAAACTTTTCTGCGAATATTATTTTGTTGTCGGTTATCAACATCATCACTGGTTTTGCTACGGCTGGCATAAATCTAGCGCTTACCAACATAGGCCTCAAGCTTGCCCCGAAGCAAGATGCCATTGTATACCTGTCCGCAAAAAATATCGTTACGGCATTATTTTCATCTCTCGCTCCACTTTTCGGCGGATGGCTTGCTGACATTCTTGTAAGGAGCCAATTTAACTGGACAATGAAATGGGGCACAACGGCAGGCCTAAAAGAATTCCATTTGATCGCGTTAGGCCAATGGAATTTTCTGTTCCTGATCGGCGCGCTGCTTGCTTTGATTTCGATCAAATTGCTGAAGCGCGTACAGGAAACCGGAGAAGTGGAGAAAACTTTCGTGGTAAAAGTTCTGCGCAGTGATCTTAGAAATAGTTTGAAGGAAAATTTTGTTGTCAGCTACCTGATCAACTGGCCGGTTACTGTCTCGGCCCGTATCAAAAAACTATCATCAAGCTCCGATAAATCCAAAGCGGAGGAAACAAAGAGAGCATAATCTTCCTGTCAGATCGTATTCCTTCCTTTTATCTATTTGATCAGCCCGATAGTTAAGACTATTGGTTACCGTGCACCTCGTACGGTTGAGAACAAATTGCACGCCGTGCAGCCAAGAGATAGCTGGTTCTATCAATACGGTTTACCGACTTCCATGATTGTAATATCTTTCAGCAATATTTTTTAAATAATGACTGAAAAGAAAAGAATACGAACCGGGTTGGTCGGTTTTGGTGTGGCTGCCAAATTTATGCATGCGCCTTTTCTTCTCACCAACGACGGCTATGAAGTAGTTGCTGTACTCGAACGTCATAAAGAGGAGTCAAAACAATTGTTCCCTGGTGCAGTTCTCGTGCGAAGCATTGATGAGCTCTTAGACGTGAATGATCTTGACCTCGTTGTTATCACGACGCCGAATGACACGCATTTCTCTTACGCGATGCAGAGCATGCTGGCCGGTAAACATGCGGTCGTTGACAAACCTTTTACGATAACGAGTGAGGATGCGTTGCAACTGATTGAAGTAGCAAAAGGTTCATCAAACATTTTGAGCGTTTTTCAAAATCGCAGGTATGTGTCCGACGCGCTTACTATAAAAGAACTACTGAGTAAGAACTTGCTCGGGACTGTGCATGAATTCGAAGGGCATTACGACCGTTATCGTCCGGAGCCGAGGCCGGGCGCATGGCGCGAAGAGCCACAACCGGGAAGTGGCATCTTGTATGATCTTGGCTCTCATCTCATCGACCAGGGTTTGGTGTTGTTTGGACTGCCGAAAACGATCACCGCTGACATACGCATGCAGCGGCCGCATGCACGCGCGGATGACTATTTTGACATTCGACTCGATTATGGGTTCTTAAAGGTCATTCTGAAAGCTGGCATGCTCGTGCGTGAACCGGGGCCGCGTTACCAAATTCACGGAACAAAAGGTTCGTTCATAAAATATGGCGAAGACCCGCAGGAAGTTTTGTTGCGGGCAGGCGTTTTACCAACGGCGCCGGACTGGGGTGTGGAAAAAGAAGAACTGCATGGATTATTGCATACTGAAGTAGACGGAAAAATTATCAAACAAAAATATCCTTCCGTCAAAGGCAATTACGGCTATTACTATGAAAACCTTTACAACAGCATCATAAACAAAATGCCGGTTCGTGAGAAACCTGAGCACGGTTACAACACAATAAAGCTTATAGAACTTGCCTTTCAAAGTCACAACAGTAAAAGCACTGTCGAGTGCGCAGGTTTGATTGATGCGGATTATCCGGGGGATTGAATGTGAATTGTGAATTGTCAATTGTGAATCTGCAATCGTAACTCCCAAATCGTAAATCGAAAATCCTAAATTTCCATGCGTCCGGCGAGCATCAATGAAATAAAACAGGAGCTCAGTTCGCTTCAGCAGAAGCGGTTGATCGAATTATGCCTTCGACTGGCGAAGTACAAAAAAGAAAATAAAGAACTGCTTACTTATCTTTTGTTTGAACAACAGGATGAACAGGCATTTGTCGATATAGTGAACAAAGAAACCGACGAAAAATTCAGCGAGCTGCCAAAAGCGACAACCTATCTAACCACGAAAGCTCTTCGAAAAATAGTGCGGATCATCACAAAGTATAGCAGGTATATGGATTCAAAAGAAAGTGAAATTGAAATGCGGATCCATTTTTGCGATCGCCTGAAGGATTCGGGGATTCGCATTCAAAAAGACAAAGCGATCTTTAATTTATACACTCGCCAGTTGCTAAAATTGAATGAACTTAAGAAATCACTGCATGAAGACCTGGCATTCGATTATGGAAAACGAATAGACCAATTATTGATTTAACAAATCTCTTCGACCAACCATCAAAATTGCATCCGCCTTCTTGCCGTGTTACATTTAGTTTTGAGATCGATGAAAAAAATAATTACGGTTCTTGCATTCATTGCGCTTGTTTGCTCTGCTTTTGCCTGCACAACATTTTGCATCAATAAAGACGGGCAGATCATTTTCGGCCGAAACTATGATTGGGTCTCTGGCGCCGGCATCGTAAATACAAACCTGCGCGGGCTTTTCAAAACATCAATGCATACAGGCGATGGAAAAACGATAAGTTGGGTATCGAAATACGGCAGCATTACGTTCAATCAATATGGTAAAGAATTTCCAACCGGGGGCATGAACGAAACCGGCCTGGTGGTTGAGTTGATGTGGCTCGACGGAACGCGTTATCCGAAAAAAGATCAGAGGCCTTCAGTTGGTGTTTTACAATGGATCCAATACCAGCTTGATAATTGTGAGAGTGTTGAACAAGTGATCAAAACTGATGCTGTCCTTCGGATAAACGGCGATGGCACTCCGTTGCATTACCTCGTTGCAGATGCGCATGGTAACACCGCAACAGTCGAGTTCCTCAATGGAAAAATGGTCGTTCATACCGGTAGCACGTTGCCCTTCCCCGTGCTCACGAACGACACGTATACCGAATCTCTAGAAGCAGAAAATCATTTCCTCAGGCACAGCAATGAAGCGGCACTGAGCAGTAATTCACGGGACCGTTTCGTGAAGGCGTGTACGCTGTTACAGCAAGTAGACGCGCATACGCTAAATACGCCCCTTATTGACTTTGCTTTTTCAATACTTGATAAGGTCGCTCAAGGCAGTTTTACAAAGTGGAGTATAGTTTACGATATCACGCATAAAGAAATTCATTTTAAAACTGAAAGCAACAGCGATGTCAAAATCATCCGGTTTAACGGATTTGACTTTTCCTGCTCATCATCTCCGGAGGTCTTTGACATGAACCAGTCCGGCAAGGGAGATGTGACGAAAAGCTTTACAAATTTCAATGATACACTACAAGTAAGAGTTATCACCCAAGCGATCGAAGAAAGCCGGGGTAATGTTTCTATTGGTGATGAGGAAAAGAGAGAGATACTGAATTACACTGCGGGTATAAAGTGCAACTAACGGCCTTTGCAAGAAAAGATTTTTTTGTAACACGACGGACACGAAGATGCGCACAAAGGACACTACGACCGGCCTGTTTAACATTGTGCCCGTTGTATATCCTTCGTGTCCGTTGTGCTCCATATCTCCGCTTAAAAGTGTCTACCCCTTCAACACGATCTGATCGCGATCATTTCCCGTTGCAAAGTTTGGTAAATACGTTTTGCGAATTCTACCGCATGAGTTCCATCACCGTGAATGCAAATTGTTTCAGCAACGACTGGTACGGTTATCTTTTCCAAAGAGGTTACTGTTTGCTGTTGTATCATTTGCAGCACTTGTCGTAATGAAGCGCCTTCATCTTCGATCAACGCATGTGGCTGCGAACGCGGCGTTAGGCTGCCGTTATTTTGATAGCTACGGTCAGCAAAAACTTCACTCGCTGTTTTCAAACCCACGCCGCGTGCTTCCGCAATAGAATAACTGCCGCTCAAACCGTAGAGAATTAAATTCGGATCAAATTCCATTACTGCTTTTGCAATGATGAACGCAATGCGCCTGTTCTTTGCAGACATATTGTACAGCGCGCCGTGTGGTTTCACATGGTGAATTGTTGCGCCAGCACCGTCGGTGATTTTTTTTAACGCGGCAAGCTGATGGATCACAAGTGTATGATACTCCTCATCCGACAACTGTACTTCGGTACGACCAAAATTTTCTTTGTCGGCAAAGCCGGGATGTGCTCCAATGGCGACATTGTTTTTCAACGCAAGCTCCACTGTTCTTTTCATGATATGTTCGTCACCTGCATGATAGCCGCAAGCAATATTCGCTGAACTGATGAAGTGCATCAATGCCTCATCGTTCATCATGCCTTCACCCATGTCGCAATTAAGGTCGATTGCTATCATAAAAAATATGGCTCCAGCTGTATTTTAATTGACTGCTCCAATTGCCGTAAATCGCGTTGTTGTTGCACGAAAAGTTCCTCGGCCTCCAAATGCGTTACCAGCTCAAATTCAAGATCGAGATTTGCGTGCATTTGTGCGAGCTTCGGAAGATCAACGCTGATGACATGTGCGACCTTAGGATAACCGCCCGTAGTTTGATGATCGGCCATTAGAATTATCAATTGTCCCGACGGCAATAATTGAATCGTCCCTCTCGTTACCGCCGCAGACAAAAGATCCTCTCCGTTCGCATTTTTCAACAGTTCACCGTGTAATCTA